>JALTKP010000213.1 GCA_027078075.1 Gammaproteobacteria bacterium
CTTTGTGCAAACACAGTACGTGGTAAGAAGATCCCTAAAGATAAGATCAACTTGAATGCTGAAATCGTTCCTTCTGGCGTTGCCGAAGTAGCTGAATTGCAGTACAAAGGCTACGTTTACGTTAAGCCTTAAATAATACCTCCCAAGGTATGGATAAGCCGGGCTTTGCCCGGCTTTTTCTTTGCCCGCTATATAGCTGAAATCTGTTGTTAAATTATGTATTTCTAAAATAATTAATAATAAAATCAGGATTTAAGCATGCATATCTTGTAGTTATTCATTCAGTTATGTATAGTGCCGTCCACTGATGCGGGGTGGAGCAGTCTGGCAGCTCGTCGGGCTCATAACCCGAAGGTCGTAGGTTCGAATCCTGCCCCCGCTACCAAATTTAAAAAAGCTTCCTTATGGAAGCTTTTTTTGTGCCAGTTAGGTTTTGCTTAACGATTGATTATTAAAATAATTGTAGAGACATAATGTAATCTTGGCTTAGTTTGATGGTCTGATTCTATCAAATAGTAAAAAATACCCATAAAATAGCCTGTAAACCCATGAAGTACTGGCGTTTTATCGGTCTCGGGGCTATAATCAGCGCGCTTTCACGGTTTTTGTGGTTAGAAAGCGATTTTTGGAGTGGGCCTTGCGCCCATTTTTTGTTTCCGGAAGGAATGAAATGGGTCAACAGTCAGTTAAAATTGCAGCAATGATCGAGCCATCACTGGATGCGCTGGGTTATGAGTTAGTCGGTGTGGAGTATGTCGCACAGGGTAAGCACTCTTTATTAAGAATATATATTGATGCCTCGGAAGGTGTTGATGTGAATGATTGTCAGAAGGCAAGCCACCAGATTAGTGGCGTGCTAGATGTGGAAGAACCGTTATCTGGACACTACACCTTGGAAGTATCATCACCAGGGCTTGAGCGACCATTATTTACGGCTCAACATTATGAGCGGTTTGCCGGTGAGCGTGCAGAAGTAAAAATGCATACCCCAGTTGACGGACAACGTAAATTTGTAGGGCAGCTTGCGGGTGTTGAAGATAACAAGTTGTTGTTGAATTTAGAAAATGAGCAAAGCGTTTCGCTTTCGCTTGCAGATATTGATAAGGCAAAACTTAAACCGGAGTGGTAATAGTCCGGAATTGCAGGAATAGAGGCAGAGGATATGTCGAAAGAAATATTAATGGTTGTTGATGCAGTCTCGAATGAGAAAGGCGTTGAGAAAGAAGTTATTTTTGGCGCGATTGAAGCGGCATTAGCAACAGCTACAAAAAAACGTCACAAAAGCGATGGCGAAATCGGCGTGCGCGTCGAAATTGATCGTGAGACCGGTGATTACGATACTTTCCGAACTTGGGATGTTATCGATATTATGGATTTCGATCCTGAAACACGTGATTCTGTTTTGACTTATGAAGAAGCAATTCTACGAGATCCAGATGTTCAAATAGGCGATGTTATTAGCGAGCCGATGGAATCAGAAGCCTTTGGTCGTATTGCCGCACAAACGGCTAAGCAAGTGATCATGCAAAAAGTACGTGAAGCTGAGCGTGCTCAAGTAGTGGAAGCTTATCAAGATCGTGTTGGTGAATTAGTCACAGGTGTAGTTAAGCGTGTTGAACGCGGTAACGTGATTATCGATTTAGGTAATAATGCGGAAGGGTTAATTTCACGCGAAGATATGATTCCACGTGAGCCAATTCGCTCAGGTGACCGTATTCGTGGTTATTTATATGAAGTAAGTTCTGAAGTACGTGGCCCTCAGTTATTTATTAGCCGAGTCAGCCCTGAATTCTTAATTGAATTATTCAAACTTGAAGTGCCAGAAGTTGGCGATGAGTTGATTGAAATTTTAGGTGCTGCACGTGATACAGGTTTGCGCGCCAAGATTGCTGTAAAAAGTAATGACCAACGTATCGACCCTGTTGGCGCTTGTGTCGGTATGCGTGGTTCACGTGTACAAGCGGTATCAAGTGAAATTGCTGGTGAGCGAGTTGATATTATTTTGTGGGATGAAAATCCAGCACAATACGTAATCAACGCAATGTCGCCAGCCGAAGTTGCCTCAATTGTGATTGATGAAGATTCTCACACAATGGATATTGCGGTTTCTGAAGATCAGCTGTCATTAGCGATTGGTCGCGGTGGTCAAAATGTGCGCCTTGCCAGTGAACTAACTGGTTGGGAACTCAATGTCATGTCTGAAGCGCAAGCTGAAGAGAAGAGTGACTCAGAAGCCGATAAGGTTCAAAAGTTATTTATGGAACAAATGGATGTGGATGAAGAAATTGCAGTCATTCTTGTTCAAGAAGGGTTTGCTTCACTAGAAGAAGTTGCCTACGTTCCAATTGAAGAAATGCTCGAAATTGAAGAGTTTGACGAAGGTATGGTTGAAGAACTTCGTAATCGCGCTAAAGATGTATTGCTGACGAAAGCAATCGCCTCTGAAGAATTACTAGGTGATGATAAACCAGCTGATGACCTTCTTAGTATGGAAGGCATGGATGAGCAGCTTGCTCACAAGATGGCAGCAAAGGGTATTATTACGATGGAAGATCTGGCTGAACAATCGGTTGATGAGATTGTGGACATTGATGGCCTTGATGATGAACGTGCTGCGCAATTAATTATGAAAGCACGTGAACCATGGTTTGCTGAAGAAGAAAACCAGGGTTAATAGCAAGACAACTTAAAGAGAAGTGATGAATGTCTGACGTAACAGTAAAACAGTTAGCAGAAGTAGTGGGTATCTCTGTTGAGAGATTACTCACCCAAATTGTGGATGCCGGTCTAACTGCCAAAGATGCAGATTCAGAAATTTCTGATACTGATAAAGCCACATTGCTTAGCCATCTTCGCACATCACATGGTAAAGATGCTGTGAAAGAAGAAGTAGCGAGTGCTGAGCCTAAAAAAATTACGTTGAAACGACGTACAGTAAGTGAGCTACGCGTAGGTAGTGGCTCAAAAAGTAAAACAGTTAACGTTGAAGTACGTAAAAAACGTACTTATGTTAAGCGTGGTGTTGTTCAGGCAGAAGAAGAAAAGGTTCGTGAAGAAGAAGCTCGTGTTGAAGAAGAAGCACGCTTAAAGCAAGAAGCAGAACAACGTGCAATTGATGAAGCAAAAGCAAAACAGGAAGCTGATGCTAAGAAAGCAGAAGAAGATGAAGCTGCTCGACTTAAAGCTGAGCAAGAAGAGGCTGAAAAATTAAAGGCTGAAACTGAAGCGAAAGCAACGGCTGAGAAAAAAGCCGCTGAACCAGAAAAGAAACCGACAGGCGATCCGCGTAAGGCGAAAGGCCGCGCTAAAGATAAAGAAAAATCATCAGGCAGTACTAAATACGGTCGTAAAGAATTACATGTTGCTGGAGATAAATCGGGTCGTCGTAAGAAACGAACCAAAGGCAAGCGTAGACTAGTTTCATCGGGTGGTTCAGATGAACATGGTTTTGAGATGCCAACTGCTCCAATTGTGCACGATGTACAAATTCCACAGACTATAACTGTGGGTGATCTTGCGCAAAAGATGAAAGTTAAAGCCGGTGAAGTCATTAAGGTTATGATGGGTATGGGTAGTATGGTAACCATTAACCAAATGCTTGATCAGGAAACGGCTGCCATTGTTGTTGAAGAAATGGGTCATACACCAAAAATGATGGTAGAGAATGCAGCGGAAGAAGAAGTGCTTTCTGTACATGAAGAAGTAACTGGAGACAAAGTTACTCGCGCACCAGTTGTTACTATCATGGGTCATGTTGATCACGGTAAGACATCATTGCTTGATTATATTCGTAAAGCGAATGTTGCTGATGGCGAAGCCGGTGGTATTACACAGCATATTGGTGCTTACCATGTTGATACTGATAAAGGCATGATCACTTTCCTTGATACACCAGGCCATGCTGCGTTTACCGCTATGCGTGCACGTGGAGCTAAAGCAACTGATATTGTTGTGATTGTGGTTGCAGCAGAAGATGGTGTGATGCCACAAACTAAAGAAGCAATTCAACATGCGCGTGCTTCCGGCGTTCCGATGATTATTGCGATTAACAAAATTGATAAACCAGAAGCAGATCCTGCCAAAGTTACTAATGAGTTAGTTGCAGAAGAAGTCGTACCTGAAGAATATGGTGGCGATGTGATGTTTATGAAAGTCTCTGCACATACAGGTGAAGGTGTTCCTGAATTGTTAGATGCAATTTTATTACAATCTGAATTGCTAGAACTTAAAGCAGTAGTCGGCTCAAAAGCATCTGGTATTGTAATTGAAGCACGACTTGATAAAGGCCGTGGTACTGTTGCCAGCATTCTTGTTCAAAACGGTACACTGAAGAAAGGCGATATTGTTTTATGTGGTTCAGAGTTTGGACGTGTTCGTGCCATGATGGATGAAAATGGCAAGGTCATTGAAGCAGCAGGTCCATCTATTCCAGTTGAAATTTTAGGTCTATCTGGCACACCTGGTGCTGGTGATGAAATGGTCGTTGTTGAGAGTGAGCGCAAAGCACGCGAAGTGGCTCAATTCCGTGGTGCTAAATATCGTGATAATAAATTAGCACGCCAACAAGCGGCGAAGTTAGAAAACATGTTCTCACAAATGGAAGGCGGCAATGTCGATTCCTTAAATATTGTACTTAAAGCCGATGTGCATGGTTCTGCTGAAGCATTGGGCGAAGCATTACGTGATATTTCAAATGATGAAGTGCGCGTTAACATTGTTTCAAGTGGTGTTGGTGGTATTAATGAGTCCGACGTCCAGTTAGCCGTTGCTTCTTCTGCGATTATGATTGGTTTTAATGTTCGTGCCGATGCAACTGCGAAGAAAATGATTGCAGATGAAGAAGTTGATTTGCATTATTACAGCATCATTTATGACGCGATTGATGAAGTTAAAAGTTCTGTATTGGGTATGCTTAAACCTATTTACAAAGACGAAATCATCGGCCTTGCTGAAGTACGTGACGTGTTCCGTTCATCTAAACTAGGTGCGATTGCTGGTTGTATGGTGAACGAAGGTACAATTAAACGTACAAATCCAATTCGTGTTTTGCGCGATGATGTGGTTATTTACGAAGGCGAACTTGAATCATTGCGTCGTCACAAAGATGATGTGGATACGGTTAAGTCGGGTACTGAATGTGGTATTGGCGTTAAGAATTACAATGACGTTAAACCGGGTGATCAAATTGAAGTTTATGAACGTATTTTAGTCGAGCGTAAACTCTAAACAATGGCTAAAGAATTCTCACGTAGTGAACGTGTCGCTGATCAAATCCAGCGTGAGTTGGCTCAACTGATTCAGCGTGATATGCAAGACCCGCGTTTAAATCTGTTAAGCGTGTCAGCGGTTGAAGTGACGCGGGATCTTGCCTATGCAACTGTATTTGTTTCCAGTCTGAGTGATAAACACAGCCACGAAGAAATTCTCACGGTATTACGTAAGGCAAACGGCTTCTTGCGTCGCGAGCTTGGTAAAGCCATGCGTTTGCGTATTGTCCCGGAACTTAAATTCAAATATGACGAGTCGCTTGAGAAGGGCATGTCGATGGCAAAATTGATTCACGATGCCGTTGAGAGCGATCGTAACGAAGAAGAATAACCTCCATGGGCAAACGCCGACATAATAACCGTGGCCGCGACGTCAACGGCATCTTAATTCTGGATAAACCACTGGGTCTTAGCTCAAACAAAGCATTACAGCAGGTTAAAAATCTCCTTTTTGCTCGTAAAGCGGGCCATACCGGTAGTCTTGATCCACTCGCAACAGGTTTGTTGGCAATTTGTTTTGGTGAATCCACCAAAATGGCCAATTACATCGTTGAAAGTGAAAAACATTACAAAGTTACTGGCTTGCTTGGCTCAACAACAGTCACGGGTGATACAGAAGGTGATGTGCTTGAAGAAAAACCAGTGCCGGCCTTTGATAGAGCACAATTAGAGTCGATTCTTGAACAATTCACGGGTGAAATCATGCAGATTCCGCCAATGTATTCTGCTTTAAAGCATAATGGCGAACCCTTATATAAATTGGCACGCCAAGGCATTGAAATTGAAAGAGAACCTCGACCAATTACGATATATTCGCTGAGTTTGCTCGATTTCACTGAAACAACCTTCACTTTAGATGTTGTATGTTCCAAAGGAACCTATATCCGTACTTTGGTTGAGGATATTGGTGAAAAGCTAGGCTGTGGGGCACATACCATTGAGTTACGCCGTACTTCCGTTGGCCCCTTTACTGAAAAAGACATGGTTAGCATGGAAACATTGGTCGATGCTGAGCAAAATGACCGAGAAGCACTGAACAACTACGTTAAACCGGTCGAAACAGCCTTAATTGACTTCCCAGAGGTTAAATTGTCACCAGATGCAGCATATTATCTGCGTCAAGGACAGGCTGTCACCGTGCCGCATGCGCCTACTTCTGGCTTAGTTTGTCTATTTGCAGAAGAGACAAACTTTATTGGTATTGGTCAAATACTCGATGATGGCCGTGTCACGCCAAAGCGCCTACTAATTATCTCACCAGAAACCGTTTAAAGCTGATTTTTTCCTTGTTTATTGCGGAGTTGCGGTTTAAAATACGCGCCTTCGAAAATCCTGCATGGGGCCGGATCAGGAGTATTAAATGAGCATCAGTACTGAACAAAAAGGTCAGATTGTTTCTGACAACAAACGTAGCGACACAGACACCGGTTCACCGGAAGTACAAGTGGCTATTTTGTCCGCACGCATTAATGATTTATCAGGACACTTCAAAGAACACATTCACGATCATCATTCACGTCAAGGTTTGCTAAGAATGGTTAACAAGCGTCGTAAGTTGCTTGATTACCTGAAAGGCAAAGACGTAACACGTTACCGTGAACTTATTGCCAGCCTTGGTCTGCGTAAATAAGTAAAAAGTTTTATGTTGGGGTGCATGGGGTATCTCAACGAAAAAAATCATTACACGTAAGGATTCCCTTGTGGCTTCGATCAAGAAATCGTTTCAGTATGGCGATCATACTGTCACCCTAGAAACGGGTGAAATAGCACGTCAGGCAAGTGGTGCCGTCATGGTTAGTGTTGACGACACTGTATTACTCGTAACCGCAGTTGCACAAAGAACCGCAGCTGAAGGTCGTGACTTCTTTCCACTTACTGTGAACTACCAAGAGCGTACTTATGCAGCGGGTAAAATTCCTGGTGGCTTCTTCCGTCGTGAAGGCCGTCCAAGTGAAAAAGAAACACTTACATCTCGCCTGATTGATCGTCCGATTCGCCCCTTGTTCCCGAAAGGTTTCAAGAACGAAGTACAAGTTATCGCAACGGTTATTTCATTAAACCCAGATATCGATCCTGATATCCCAGCATTGATTGGTACTTCCGCCGCATTAGCTATTTCAGGTGCACCGTTTAACGGTCCTGTTGGCGCATGTCGTGTTGGTTACCGTGATGGTGAATACTTATTAAACCCAGGTTTTGAATCACTTAAAACATCTGATCTTGATTTAATTGTTGCCGGTACAGAAAGTGCGGTACTGATGGTTGAATCTGAAGCAGATTGTTTGTCTGAAGATGTGATGCTTGGCGCGGTGATGTTTGGTCATGAACAAATGCAAACAGTCATCAATGCTATTTCTGAATTCGCTGCTGAAGTTGGCACTGAAAAATGGGAATGGACTGCACCAGCAACAAATGAAACACTTGCTGCCTCCGTTGCCGATGTTGCAACTGACGGTTTAACTGAAGCCTACCAAATTGCTGAAAAGCTAGCGCGTTACGCGAAGGTTGATGAAGTACGTCAAGCAACAATCGAAAAATTATCGACTGAAGATGGCCCATCTGCCGATGAAATTTCGGGTGCATTTGGTTCATTAGAAAAGAAAGTGGTTCGTGGACGCATTATTGATGGCCACCCTCGTATCGATGGTCGTGATACATCAACAGTACGTGCAATTGATGTACGTGTTGGCGTGTTACCACGTACACATGGTTCTGCCTTGTTTACACGTGGTGAAACACAAGCATTGGTTGTGACAACACTCGGTACTAACCGTGATGCACAAATCATTGACGCACTAGAAGGTTCTACTAAAGATGCCTTCATGATGCACTACAATTTCCCTCCATACAGTGTTAACGAAACAGGGCGTGTTGGTAATCCAGGTCGTCGTGAAATTGGTCATGGTCGTTTAGCTAAACGCGGCGTATTAGGTGTTATGCCTAACATGGAAGAATACCCATACTCAGTTCGTGTTGTATCTGAAATCACTGAATCAAATGGTTCAAGCTCAATGGCTTCTGTTTGTGGTGCTTCACTTGCAATGATGGATGCAGGTGTTGAATTAAAAGCACCGGTTGCGGGTATTGCAATGGGCTTAATTAAAGAAGGCGACAAATTCGCTGTCTTAACCGATATCCTAGGTGATGAAGATCATCTTGGTGATATGGACTTTAAGGTTGCTGGTTCAGTTGAAGGTATCACTGCATTGCAGATGGATATCAAAATTGAAGGTATCACGAAAGACATCATGCAAGTTGCATTGACACAAGCACATGACGCGCGTATTTATATATTAGCTGAAATGGCGAAAGTGATTGATACACCTCGTAAGGAACTTTCTGATTACGCACCACGTATCATGACGTTTAAAATTAATCCAGATAAAATTCGTGATGTTATCGGTAAGGGCGGAGCAACAATTCGTTCTATCATCGAAGAAACAGGGGCCAACATTGATATCTCTGATGACGGTTCAGTTAAAATTTCATCAGTAGACAATGCCGCAGGTATGGCAGCACGCAAACGTGTTGAACAACTTACTGCTGACGTTGAAGTTGGTACGGTTTACGAAGGTACAGTCGCTAAGATTATGGACTTCGGTGCATTCGTTACAATCCTGCCTGGCAAAGATGGTCTTGTTCATATCTCACAAATTTCTAATGAACGTGTTGAGAATGTCAGCGATAAATTAACCGAAGGTGATTCTATCAAAGTCAAAGTACTTGAAGTCGATAAACAAGGTCGTATTCGTTTAAGCATGAAAGCGATTGGTGAAGGTGAAGCATAAGTAGCTTACTAACATCAGTACTAAAAAAGGCCGCTTTTGCGGCCTTTTTTATTGGATAGAATTAATAAGATTGACAAGATTTTTAACAAAAGGTAGTCATTGTGAGGAGTACAACGAGTTAGCAATCTATTAATTATTCTTTAATATGTTTAACCGTTGAAAATGCTTTAATCCAAGGTTGCCATGTTTTCCAACTATCTGGAAATTTAGCAATAGCTTGTTTGGCTTCGCGAACAGTTGTGTAACTTCCATAAATCAGAGCATGCCATTTTCGACCATTATGTATTGATGTAGTATCAGCATAATTAGATGACAATTTAATATGTTTCTTAAATGCTTTAATGAGCCTTGGTTCTATGCTGGCAGCAAGTTGTATGGTGTAGTTATCTTTAGGTTGTTGTTCTACCCAAGTTAAACCAACGTTATTCGCTATGTTGTTAGAAATGCTCGGTGGGCCTAGTAATTCATTATCATTATTTTTATTAAGGACTAAATGTATTCGTTGTTTTGGTGATGTTGGCTTATTAGCGGTGGTGATGCTTTTTACTTTATTATCATTAGTGCTTGGTTTTGTTTCAGTTTTTTCTGAAGTCACAGGTTTAGAGTTGGGTTGTTGCTCTGTTAGTAAGGTATAACGCGCAGCAGCATCTTTTCTTCCCTGATCAGCAGCGGCTTTAAACCATTTCCGTGCTTGCTGGTTATCTTTAGTGGTGCCATAACCATTTTCATAAAGGATTGCGAGGTTGTATTGTGCTTGGGAAGAACCCGATTTTGCTGCGCGGGATAACCACTTAAAAGCATTCTCATCGCTTCTTTCAACACCTTCACCATAAGCATACATGCTCCCTATCAGGGTTTGAGCGAGCACGTGGCCTGATTTGGCTAATGGTATCCATGCATTAAGTGCTTGTTGATATTCTTTTTTCTGGTAGGCAATTACACCATCACGAAAAGGTTCGGCATGAGCAGTCGAACTAATACTTAACAAAAAAGATAAAATTAGATATTTCATTATTATATTGTTGATCGACATTATTTTACAGCTAAGGTTTTTTCAGCGGTGATATACCACTGACCATCAATAAGCTTAAAGTCGAGTTGTTTCTCTGTGATATCTTGATAAGTATCTGATTTATAGTTTTGAGTAAAGGTAACAGTGAAGTGACCTTGTTTGCTTGAACGCAAAGAAACATTAGTTAGAGAAAGTTGTATTCGCTTTTGTTTTTGTAGTCGCTGCTGTCTATTTGCTGCCCAGCTGAAGTGTGAAGGGAAGCCTTTACCAACATAATCAGGACTGTAGCTAGATACATAGCCTTGTGGCTCTAGTTGAGCCCACGAACGTGCCCATTGGTCCATAACGGCTAATACTTGTTTGGCGAGTTCTTTAAACTCCAGTTGTTGAGGTGTTTGAGTGCTTGTCTGGGCCTCTTCAGCAATAATAAAAGTGCTATTAAGAGCCAATAAAAGGGCACAAAAAATGGCAACTAAACTTGTTCGTAGGAAATTAAATAGGTTATGCATTTTTTACTCTAACGATTGTTATTATAGTTAATAATGTATCTCAAAATGCCATTTTAGACAAAATGTATATTTTTATCAGTTAATAAAATGTCTTAAAAAGGCAGGAATTCGATGTTCAAGCCAATATCCTTGTTTATCAACGAAGCCAACATGTCCTCCATGTGAACTTATTTCAAATGAGACTGATTTTGTTGTGTTTTTGTTATCAGGTATGGCTGAATGATGAAGAAAAGGATCATCTTGTGCATGGATGATTAAGGTTGAGGTTGTGATAGATGAGATATATTGGTTTGAACTCGACTGTGCATAGTAATCATCAACACTACTAAAGCCATGAAGTTGTGCAGTCACTAGATGATCAAATTCATGGAAGTTTTTTGAATTAAGTGCAGCATCAACATCAATCAAAGAATCTAATAATTGTCGTTTTTTTAAAACTGTCAATTTAAGATTTTTCAACAAATGATTTTGGTAAATCCCAAAGCCACTTTTTCTGAGTGTGTGTGCGGCATTATCTAAATCAAAAGGCACCGATACAGCGACGGCAGTGTCAAGTTGGCTGTTATTTCTTGTCTCACCTAAATATTTTAGCAATGCATTGCCACCCAGTGAATAACCAACGGCAACAAGTGCGGTATCAGGACGACGTTGCTTGATTAAGTTAATAACATATTTAATATCGTCAGTATCACCAGAGTGATAAGCACGAGCAAGACGGTTTGGCTCACCACTACAGCCGCGAAAATTCATAACTACGCAGCGCCAGCCTTGTCGACCTAATACGTTAATGAGTCCCCGTACATAACTTGAATCACTGGAACCTTCTAAGCCATGGAAAATAATTGCTATAGGGCCTTGGTGGTTTAGGTTCCAATCTAAATCAATAAAATCTCCATCTGGCAACTCGACTCGTTCACGATTAAGTGTAAGTTTAATAGAATGCCTTAATAAACTTGGCCATAAAGTTTGAATATGGGGACTAGATAAGCAGCAGGCTGGTTTAAAGCTGTGAGAGTCTGACATATGTTCACGTAAATCGATGTAAATATTTTTTCCAGAGCGAAATAGGAGCAGGCTTGTGTAAGTCGCAGGGGGAGAGCCTTGAAATTATCCAACCGGGCAGTGGTGGGTTATCACTAAAGCCACAGACAACACCAAGGTTGGCAGGATCATAGATTTTTATAAACTCTGGGTTATCTCTATTGTCGACATAGACGATGCCACAGTATTCTTCTTGGTGTTCTGTATGCAGCAACTGATGAGTCATTTTTAGAAATTCACTAAATTCGTTTGAGCTGATTTTTCCTGTAGGGGGCTGTTTATTTGTGTCATAAACAAACCAGTTGCCGTCATTGAGTGTTTCTAGCTGTTGCCAGAAGGCATCAAATTCATGCCAGTGGCGGATGCCCTTAAAGAACCCAAGGCTGGCTGTTTTGTATGGATTAGAATCAGTCATTGGTTTCATTATAGGGGATGCTGAGTTTGGCTGGAATAGCTTTTATAGACCAATTGTTAATGACCCAATCCCAGATAGTTTCGATGTTACAGTCTCGTAAGTCAGTAGGAGGATATTGTTTTAGGAATGTCAGAGCACTTATTAGTGTGGGTCTGGGATCCTCTATATTAATAGGGGGAGCCATGTTTTGTTTGCTGAGTTTATTACCATCTTCAGTTGTTGCGAGCGGAATATGCATATACTGAGGTGTTACATAGCTTAACAATTGTTGCAGTAGAATTTGCCTGGCTGTTGAGTCAAGCATGTCGCTACCCCGAACTACTTCAGTAATATTTTGCTCTTCATCATCTACTACTACAGCGAGTTGGTAGGCAAATAAATTATCAGCACGTTTGATTATAAAATCACCGACATCTTTGGTTATATTCTGTGAGTAGTAACCCTGCACTTTATCGTTAAAGTTAATTATTTCATTATTCGTGTGTAGGCGTATTGATCGGGCTTGTTTATTATTTTTTATGCCATTCTTACAAGTACCGGGATATATTAAATTACTGTTATATTCAGCATTCACGTTTATATCTTTTCGACTGCAGGCACAATCGTAGCTCAGATTTTTTGATTTTAATATATCGAGTGCGGTTTGATATAAATGGTCTCTTTGGCTCTGGTAAACAATATTTTCATCCCATTGCATGCCATAAATTTCAAGTGCTTCTAAAATAAGTTTTGTTGATGTGGCATCACATCGTGGTTGATCAACATCTTCAATCCGAACTAGCCATGTACCATTTTGTTTGCGAGCTTGTGCATAACTACTGATGGCGGCGATAAGAGAGCCAAAGTGTAAAGGACCAGTCGGAGAGGGCGCGAATCGTCCTCTGTATAGCATATTAGTCATTATTATTTACAAAAAAATAGCGAGACATTGTCTCGCTATTTTAAGTTGCTGCAAGATCACTAACATTTAACCCATTTGTTTTTCTTTGATTTCATCAAGGGTTTTACAATCGATACATTGATTGGCAGTAGGGCGAGCTTCAAGGCGACGTACGCCAATTTCAACACCACAAACTTCACAGTAGCCATAATCATCATTTTTTAACATGGCGATTGATTCATCAATCTTTTTAACCAGTTTGCGACCACGATCACGAGAACGCAGCTCAAGTGCAAACTCAGTTTCCTGCGAAGCACGATCGTTTGGATCGGGGAAGTTTGCGGCTTCATCTTGCATGTGATGAACAGTTCGATCGACTTCCTGCATTAGGTCGGCTTTCCATGCATTAAGAATGTTGTGGAAGTGAGCAACTTGTTTGTCGTTCATGTACTCCTCACCCTTTTTGAACTTGTATGGATCGCCATAGAGTGGTTGGACTTCTACATTCTGCGTTGAGACAGAAGCAGCTTTACGAACAGGTTTTTTCTTAACCGGTTCACTTTTGACAGCGGCTTTCTTAACAGGCGCTTTCTTTGCGACGGATTTTTTTGTGACTGCTTTTTTGGCAGCCGCTTTTTTAGCAGGGGCTTTCTTTGTCACTGCTTTTTTAGTTGCCGCCTTCTTAGCAGGGGCTTTTTTAGCGACTGATTTTTTAGTCGCAGCCTTTTTCTTTGCTGCTTTTTTAGCAGGCGCTTTTTTTGTTGCAGCCTTTTTCGTTACAGCTTTTTTAGCTGTCGACTTCTTTGCCACTTTTTTCTTTGTAGCCATACACTTGCGTCCTGTTTCTTGCATTGATTGCAAATAATTAAGCAGGGATTTATACCAAAAACTGGCCATTTGAGCAATAACTATCCGCTATTGCTGAAACTAATAAATAATCGAGGCAAATGGTATGATAGGTGAATTATTAATAATTTCCTTAGATTGCATGGGTTTATAGATTATGACGACGTTACAAGCACTAATATTTGATGTAGATGGCACTTTAGCTGATACAGAGAGAGATGGTCACCGGGTGGCTTTTAACCTGGCTTTCTCTGAGGCTGGTTTGGACTGGGAATGGAGCGAGGAGCTCTATGGGGAACTATTAGCAGTTACTGGCGGTAAGGAGCGAATACGTTTTTATCTTGATAAATTCAATACCGATGCAAAATTACCGAGCAAAGATGAGGCAGCGTATATTGCCGAGTTACATAAAACCAAGACAAAGCATTACACACAGCTGTTGGAAAATGGAGCTATACCACTACGTGATGGTGTGCGTCGTTTGCTTGATGAGGTGCGTGAGGCAGGTTTACGCTTAGCGATTGCTACGACGACAACGCCCGTTAATGTAGAAGCCTTATTAACTCACACTCTCGGTGCTGAATCGATGGACTGGTTTGAAGTAATAGCCGCAGGGGATAT
>JALTKP010000214.1 GCA_027078075.1 Gammaproteobacteria bacterium
GATGTTGATCTGGCCCCACTTCAAGAGGGATTTACTCGCTACTTACCATTGGGAATATTGATTTCTGTTATTGTTTTAGTGGAAATTGCCATGATTTTGGGTCCAGCCCGTTTTGGTCTGGAGCAATTTCCTAACCCTGTCGCTCATGGTGCTGATTATAGTAACACCAAGGAGTTGGGTAGAATTCTTTATACGCAGTATATATACGCCTTCGAGTTAGCCGCAGTGATTCTTGTGGTAGCTATTGTTGCAGCTATCGCACTTACGCTTCGAGCCAAACGCCATACCAAGTTCATTACTGTTGAAGAACAGTTGGAAGCTACTCGATCAACACGGGTGCGCATGGTTAAGATGGCACCAGAGAAGAAAAAGTAATTTAGAACCAAAAACCACAGCATGTGGTTTAACACTGAGGTAAATTGAATGCTATCGCTTTCACATTTTTTGATTTTAGGTGCGGTGTTGTTTTGTATCAGTCTAGCCGGCATTTTCTTGAATCGAAAAAATATCATCATTTTGCTAATGGCGATTGAACTGATGTTACTCGCGGTTAACATGAATTTTGTAGCGTTTTCCCATTACATGGGTGATACAGCAGGGCAAATATTCGTCTTCTTTATTCTTACTGTTGCAGCTGCTGAAGCGGCAATTGGCTTGGCAATACTGGTCGTACTATTTAGAAACAGACGTACCATTAATGTTAATGACTTAGATTCACTGAAAGGTTAATTACGAGTATAACAATGGAAAATATATATCTCGCTATAGTCCTTGCACCCTTATTCGGCTCCATCGCAGCCGGATTGTTTGGCAAGCAAATTGGGCGCTCCGGCGCGCACATGGCCACCATAATTGGTGTTGCTATTTCGTGTGCATTATCTTTTTACGTATTTAAAGATGTCGTTCTCGATGGTGCTGCAGTATTTAACGGAGCTGTTTACACTTGGGCTGTGAGTGATGGTATCTCTTTTGAAGTCGGTTTTTTAATAGACCGATTGACTGCAATGATGATGGTTGTTGTCACGTTTGTATCTCTAATGGTTCACATTTATACCATTGGATATATGAAAGACGATCCGGGTTATCAACGATTCTTCAGTTACATTTCGTTATTTACATTTTCCATGTTGATGTTGGTTATGGCTAACAACTTCATGCAGTTATTTTTCGGTTGGGAAGCAGTTGGTCTAGTTTCTTATTTACTTATTGGTTTTTGGTTCAAACGTGAAACTGCAATTTATGCAAATCTGAAAGCATTTTTGGTGAATAGAGTAGGCGATTTTGGCTTTTTGCTTGGTATCGCTGTTATTCTAATGTATTTCAACAGTTTGGATTATGCCGATGTATTTGCCGCTTCAGGTAACATTGCACATTTAACAGTGGAAGTTATTCCAGGTTCTGAATGGAATGTGATGACACTCATTTGTATCCTGCTATTTATTGGCGCTATGGGTAAATCAGCGCAGGTGCCATTACATGTTTGGTTGCCTGATTCCATGGAAGGTCCTACACCGATTTCTGCATTAATACATGCTGCAACAATGGTAACCGCTGGTGTCTTTATGGTTGCCCGTATGTCACCCATGTATGAATTCTCGGAAACAGCCTTAAGTATCATTCTGATTATTGGTGCGATCACTGCGCTATTTATGGGATTCCTCGGTCTGGTTCAAAACGACATCAAACGAGTTATTGCCTATTCAACGCTATCTCAACTTGGCTACATGGTGGTTGCGTTAGGTGCATCAGCATACGCTGCTGGCTTGTTCCACTTGATGACTCACGCTTTCTTTAAAGCCTTACTTTTCCTGGCAGCAGGTTCTGTCATCATTGCGATGCACCACGAGCAGGATATTCGAAAAATGGGTGGACTTAAAAAATATCTGCCTATTACTTACTGGACCTCTTTAATCGGTTCTTTGGCCTTGATCGGTTTTCCAGGTTTGTCGGGCTTCTTCTCAAAAGATGCGATTATTGAAGCTGTTGGTCACTCAGACATTGCAGGGTCTGGATTTGCGTACATCGCAGTATTACTGGGCGTATTTGTTACTGCACTTTACAGTTTCAGAATGTTTTTTCTGGTCTTTCACGGTAAGGAACGCATGGGCGAGCATACCCGTTCGCATTTAAAAGAGAGTCCTTTAGTGGTGACTGTGCCGCTTGTGTTACTAGCCATACCTTCAGTCGCAGTTGGTGCAATGACAATAGGGCCGATGTTGTTTGGTGGTTATTTCGGTTCCTCATTGGTAGTTTTTGAAGAACATGATGTATTGGCACATATAGGCGAGAGCTTTACCGGTGCCATGGGATTCCTGGTTCACGGCTTGATGACACCAGCTTTTGTACTTTCAATGGCAGGATTGGGTACCGCTTGGTATATCTATATGGTTAAACCAGAGATCGCATCTAACATACGTCATAAATATCAGGCTGTTTACGACGTTCTTGTGAATGCCTATGGTTTTGATAACTTTAACGATAAAGTATTCGCTGGTGGCTTTAGAAAAACGGGTGGCTTCCTGTCATCAATTGTTGATCGTAAAGTGATAGATGGCTTCGCGGTAAACGGTACAGCTAATTCAGTTGGTTGGTGGGCGAGTGTAGCCAGACATGTACAGTCGGGATATTTGTACCATTACGCCTTCGCTATGATTATTGGGCTAACAGGTATGCTTACCTGGATATTTATTGTTTAACATTTTTGCTATAGAAGGCCCGTAGAGGAATTATTTGAATGTTCGCAGATTTATCATTATTAAGTCTTATCATCTGGCTACCAATCATAGGTGGTGGGATCGTTCTGGCCATAGGTGCCGATAAAAATCCGTCGTTAGCCAAGCTCATATCACTGGTATTTGCTGTCATAACATTTTTGATTTCTGTTCCGTTGTATACATCGTTTGATATAACAACGGCGGATATGCAATTTGTCGAAAAGTATAGTTGGATTGCGGCATTTGATATTAATTATTACCTGGGTGTAGATGGTATTTCCATGCCACTTATCCTGTTGACGACTTTTACAACAGTGTTAGTTGTCCTTGCCGGCTGGCGCGTTATCGAGAACAAACCCGCGCTCTACATGGCTTGTTTTCTTATCATGGAAGGCTTGATGGTTGGTGCTTTTTCTGCACTGGATTCCATTCTGTTTTATGTTTTCTGGGAAGCGTTACTTGTGCCCATGTTCCTTGTGATTGGTATTTGGGGTGGAAAGCGCCGGGTATATGCAACTATTAAGTTTTTCCTGTACACGTTTCTCGGTTCTGTATTTATGCTGGTAGCATTGATTTATATGTATACCAAAACCGGTAGCTTTGGCATCCTGGATTTTCACGATCTGAAGCTCACCATGACCGAGCAAACCTATATATTTTTAGCATTCCTGATTGCGTTTGCAGTAAAAGTTCCCATGTGGCCAGTACACACATGGTTGCCGGATGCACACGTTGAGGCACCTACCGGCGGATCTGTCATACTAGCTGCGATCATGTTGAAGTTGGGTGCCTATGGTTTTCTACGGTTTAGTCTGCCAATTACACCAGCGGCAAGCCACGAGTTAGATTGGTTAATTATACTGTTGTCATTAATTGCCATTGTTTATATTGGATTTGTAGCATTGGCGCAAAGTGATATGAAAAAACTTGTGGCATATTCTTCGATTTCCCATATGGGGTTTGTCACACTGGGTTTTTTCATAGCGTTTAGCATTTTTGACAATACTGATAGTTGGCAGGGTGCTGCATTAGGTATTGAAGGTGCCATGGTACAAATGATTTCTCACGGCTTCATTTCAGGTGCTATGTTCTTATGTATTGGCGTGATGTATGACCGCATGCACAGTCGTGAAATCAGCGCTTATGGCGGTGTGGCAAATACAATGCCTATATTTGCTGGTTTTATGGTGTTGTTTGCGATGGGTAACGTCGGCTTACCAGGCACATCAGGTTTCGTTGG
>JALTKP010000215.1:0-1141 GCA_027078075.1 Gammaproteobacteria bacterium
CATTATTTTTCTTGCTCTATGAGATTTTAATGAAGATTATACATCATCAGGACTTTTTGCCTGACACTGCTATACTTTGTATCATTATTCAATAAGCATACTAAAGAGTAAACAAATGCGCACCTTAGCTTCTACAAATATTTTTATCAGTTCTATTATTCTCAGTCTTTCTCTGGGCACCAATTTAGCACTTGCTGATCCACCCGAGCATGCTCCTGCCCATGGCTATTATAAAAACAATAATCAACACGGAAACTACCGGGATGATCGTTACCGGTCTTCCAACCAACATGGCTCAAATAATCAACCGCAACTCAGATGCGATCCAAATGCGAACACCAACTCAACAGCCGGTACTGTTATTGGTGGTATCATTGGCGGCATTCTCGGTTCGAATATAGGTAAAGGCAAAGGTAAAACGCTTGCTACCATTGCAGGCGTTATTGTCGGGGGAACTGTCGGTAATAAGGTTGGCTCATCCATGAATGAACAAGATCGTTACTGCGCTGGTCAAGCCCTTGGTCATGCACAGGATAATCAGCCTGTTGCCTGGACTAATCCTGATACTCATCAGGAATACACTGTTACCCCCCAGCGTACTTACACACAAAACAACGGACAACAATGTAGAGACTACACATCATCCGTTGTAATTGATGGGCGCAACGAATATGCAACGGGCACTGCCTGTAAAGACCATGATGGTAACTGGAAAATAATCAACTAAGTCCCATCATGGTTCAATGTTAGTTATAGACCTGCAAAAATTTTATCGCGAATATCCTCAACCGAACCAACACCTTCTACTTTTACATATTTCGGTGAACCTTGTTCACCACTCGTTGACCAACTAGTGTAATAGGCAATCAATGGTTCGGTTTGTTCATGATAAACATCTAAGCGCTTAAGAACCGTTTCTTCTTTATCATCATCACGCTGCACAAGATCTTCACCCGTAACATCATCCTTACCCTCAACCTTCGGTGGATTATAAATAATGTGATAAGTACGACCTGAAGCCAAATGCGCACGACGACCACTCATACGTTTAACAATTTCACTGTCATCCACATCAATTTCAACCACGGCATCAACTGGTACACCACGTTCTTTTAATGCATCAGCTTGAGGGATAGTTCTT
>JALTKP010000215.1:1151-3915 GCA_027078075.1 Gammaproteobacteria bacterium
CAGCGCGTAACATGTCACCAGTCGAGATTTGTGGAATATTAAATTTTTCCTTGATAAAAGTCGCTTGTGTTCCTTTACCTGCGCCCGGTCCACCTAATAAGATAATTCGCATGGTTATTTTTCCTTGTTTATAATTATAAGCACCCTGCAATTATGCACAGCCTTTGCTTGCATACCAGACTTATGAATCTATAGGCCAATGGGCATTTTTTATGGCTGGCTGAAACGCTCTGACCAATTACCTTCTGGGAGAAATTCAGCTTGCTCACGGATCGCTACTGCTTCTGTGTTTCGCCCCAAACCTGACAATATCTCACTTTTCAGCATGAGTGAACTGCGATCATTCGGTGCCAGGCGAAGGCTAGTATTGACCGAATGCAGCGCAGCCTGAGTTTGCCCCTGTAAATATAGCGCTGTTGCTAAATTATGGTGGCCTTTCTGATAACTAGGATCAAGACGAATCGTTGTTTTAAAATGGGTCACAGCTTTATCTAGTTTTTGTTGTTGTGCCAATAAAACACCGAGATCATCATGCGCTTCCGTATTTGCCGGGTTTAATTCAACTGCTCGTTTCAGATCTTGTTCAGCTTTGACCAGTTGCCCATTCCAAATGTAGCGTACGCCTCTTTTGGTATGTGCCAATGAACTATTTGGATGGCGTTCAATAAAGACAGATAAGTCTGCAATCCCTACTGATATATTACCTAAACGCCCTCGCACCATACCGCGCCAAAACCACGCCTGACTATGAGAAGGATCTATTTCAATCGCTTGTGTTAAGTCTTGCTCCGCTTTATCCATATCACCTAAATTAAAATATTCTTCAGCACGTTTAGTATAAAGCGGTGCCTTATTAAGGCTGGAAGCAATCTTATTCGTTAATATGGCAATACGTCTATTCGCGACAACGTAATCATCTACTTGTGTATTCAACGATACCGCTGTATTTTTTGGTAATTCAACTAATGGGTCAATATATTTACCTACTTCTTTAGGGGTGTCGCCAAAACAGGCAATATAAGCTTCCGATGAAATTAATATTAATGATTCACCAATTGGTGCAAGCCATTCATCATTTTCCAGAGATATATCTACCTCTTCAGCAAAGTGCTTACCCGAACATTGCTCATAAATTCGTTCCCCAGATGCATCAAACTGACGGAATGACCTCAGCCCATCAGCATCACCATAGAAATTTATCATGGTGTGTAATGGTGCATTACGGTGGTGAGGCAAATACCCCGCGTAATAATCGCGTACTAAATTTCCTTCATCATCATGAATAAATATTTCAATATTATGAATCACATTCGGGCGTTCTAATTCCCACTGCACTTTACTTAATAGTAAGTTTCTTTTTTTATCGTAATACCGTACTTCATTATAAAAATCACCTGCCGTCACACCACCGTAACCACCTACTTCTTCTTCAGTACGTATCGATGTGTTTTTTATCATTGTTTGGTGCAAAGTATAGAGTGAATCGGCGAAACGATTCCACTGCTCAACTTGTTTGGTATCTTCTTTAATCGGGGAAAGACGTTGTTTAGCTTGAAGCTGAATACTGGTTAAACCTATTGCTAGCACAATAGTTATCAAGTAGAACTTATAACTCTCGTTACGAAAAACCATAATACACTCCTTGTTCATGCAACCTGATAATATAGACGCGCTAAGGATTTATTTATTCCGTTAACAGATTATGACTATTCTTTGCTCCGTGTGCACACCGTGCAATCTGCAACTAATACATTGACTAAATTGCATGTTGAAACAAAAAAGCCAAGCAAATGCTTGGCTTTTTAAATAATAACAATGTTTATTAAGCGGCTATTTGATTAGCCATTGCCTCTACTTCTGCTAACTCACCGTCGATTAATGATTCAAATTCTGTAACCACATCATCTTCATTAAGTCCTAATTTCTCTAACAATTCTTGTGGAAGTTCTCCATTATTTTCATCACCAATATTGACACGCTTTAATAATCTGTTTGCTACCTTCACAAGATTGACATACACATCATCCTCACCTTCATAATGTTCGGAATGATGTTCACGTACCGTTGTGCAAACGGCAGGAGGAAGACCCCATGCATCCATTAACCATGAGCCCATTTGTGCATGCCCCATGTCAATAACATCACGCGCACGCCCCATCCCTAGTACTTGTTGTTCAAGATCAGTAATCGGTTTATCTGGATTAGCGGCTGCCATTTTATTGAGCAAGTAAAACTCAGGTTGAAATAGATGACCGAGCAATAAGAAACCAAAGTTATGTAACAAACCAGACAAATACACCACACCAGCTTTAGGTCGCTGTTTCGCTGGCATCATTTTAGCAAGACGTTGCGTTAAAATGGCACATGCGACACTGTGCCGCCAAAATGCATCCATCCCTAAGGGACCATCAGCGGGGTTACGGAAACTTTTACCGACTGATATCCCTAAAGCCATATTCATGGTCATATCAAAACCAAGTACGCGTACGATAGCATCCTGGATTGAATCAATTTTACCGCGGTAACCAAACAATGATGATGTAGCATAGCGTAATGTTTGAGCCGAAAGACTTGGGTCATCCTGGACAATTTTTGACAGTTCTACAATTGATGCGTCTTCATCTTTGCTTAATTCAAGAATACGCATTGCAATATCTGGCATGGAGGGTAGTTCATAAATTTCCTCGATACGACGCTTCATATCAAGGGGAGAGGCATAGCGAATAGAGCTAACATCTTTTTCTGCGAGTGCTGTTAATGGGTA
>JALTKP010000216.1 GCA_027078075.1 Gammaproteobacteria bacterium
GCACACGTCAGCATTACCTGAGATTAAATGATTTAACTCAGGTAATGCTGGGTTGCCAGATAACTATGTAAGTCTTCTCTTGAGCGAAAATAACAACGTTTAAGGGAAGGCTGGCACAGTTGGATCACTCCCTTCATTTTCAGCTTCAGGGTGATGACGTTTCATCAGTTTAGTGATTTCTCTTATACGTGATTTAGGTATATCGACAATAAACAAATACTCACCTTTGGCGATGGCATTTTCAAAGCCTTTTAAATGAGTATTATGCAATGAGATACCAATCATACTTGATGCCCAAGCACCGAAAAATGCACCCGCTAATGTAATTGCCAGTACAGAGCCGCCACCTAGTTGAATACCAAAAGGTGCGAATACGACACCGATAAAGCTCAAGACAAGACCTAATGTAAAACCGATAATGAGCCCACGTTCAAATGCGGGTACAAGATCTGATTTTTCAAATAATGTTGCTGCAGGTAAGTCTTCTTTGATTAATTGGGATTCATCTTTGCTAACAACATGAACATGGTGATCATCGATACGTGCCAGTAACAAGTCGTGGAAAATGGCTTTGGCACTGTTGAGGTGTGGAGCAAGAAAATATAAACGTCTCATAATGTATTCTCCTTTATTTATGTGTTGAACATAACCGCAGAGAACTACTTTGGAACATCTCTATATGTAAATTATAGACTACGCTGTTCAACAAAAAATGGAACAGTTTTATAAGGAGTTGGACTGTATTTTCACTGTTCAGTTCAGCTTATTAATAAGTCTTTTTGATTCAGTAAGATAGCGCTTTCTGGAAAACAGTAATTGTAGACGTGAACCACCAGACTGACGCCATAAAACAGCGGCACGCACGGCAGCAAGCAGTGCGCTACGGATTTTATTGGCATTATCAGGATGGGTTAAATGCATTTGCTCGCCATTAATCATGATGCGTGGTTTGAGATTGCTCAAAGTATCGGAATACAGACCTGCCAATGATGCGAGCACATTAGTGTGTAACATTGAAAAATGTTCACTTTGCAGCTGTGCTTTTGAGATACCTGCAGCAACTTCATCTAATACAGATGGTTTTTTATATAGGCTTCGTTCAAGTTGAATAACGCCAATCACATAACGCATTAATTCATTGCGTTCGGTGTTGCCGGCAATGGTTAATAAATCTGTGGTGCTTTGAAGTCCCCGTTTTAATTGATCGCCATCGTTATAAATATCATCACAGTTGTCAGCATCAATAACAAAGATACTATGGATGCAACAGGTTAATGAGTCGGTATCGACCATGCCGGTTTTGGCAATTTGTTGTGCACATTGGCAAGCCTGAACTATGCCTGCAAAGGCAAGCACGCGGTCGGAATAAGACTGAGTCATATTAATTAAAACCTTGTGTAATAATAGCGCCACCAAGACATTGTTCGCCGACATAGAGAACTAAGGATTGCCCCGGTGTGATTGCGCGTTGTGGTTCATCGAACTCAACGTGCAGCACATTATCTTTCATGGTTATGTTACAGGCTTGATCCGGTTGGCGATAGCGGGTTTTAGCCATGCAGCGTAAGGTGTCATTCACGAGCGCGTCAGGAAATGAATCTGATACCCAATGAATATCGTCGGCGAGTAATTTCTTTTTGTAGAGCAGGGGATGTTCGCCTCCTTGCACAACAATGAGATGATTATTGTCCATGTCTTTTTGTGCAACAAACCAGGCTTCGCCACCTGCATCATTACGACCACCAATACCCAGCCCCTGACGTTGCCCAATCGTGTAGTACATTAGCCCGTTATGCTTGCCGAGCACTTTTCCAGTGTTAGAAATAATTTCACCAGGTTGTGCTGGTAAAAAGCGTGACAGGAAATCAGTGAACTTTCGTTCACCGATAAAACAAATGCCAGTGCTGTCTTTTTTGCGACTATTGATGAAATTATTATCTTCAGCGATTTTTCTGACTTTGTCTTTTTCTATGCCACCTAGCGGAAACATGGCTTTAGATAACTGCGCTTGACCAAGCATATAAAGAAAGTAGCTTTGGTCTTTGTTGTTATCTTTGCCTTTAATGAGTTGGTATTCATTATCAGAGAAACGTGTATCCACATAATGGCCGGTTGCGATGGCATCAGCACCCAGTGTTTGTGCATGATCAAGAAAGGCACGAAATTTTATTTCGCGATTACATAATACGTCGGGGTTAGGTGTGCGGCCGGCTTTATACTCACTTAAAAAATGTTCGAAAACCCGATCCCAGTATTCGGCAGAAAAGTTCACCGTGTGTAGAGGGATACCTAACTGGTCACAAACAGATTGTGCATCTTTGAGGTCTTCGGTCGCTGTACAGTATTCTTCACTGTCATCTTCTTCCCAGTTTTTCATGAACAGGCCTTCAACATGAAAACCTTGTTCAATTAAAAGGTGTGCCGCAACAGATGAATCAACGCCACCTGACATACCAACCATAATGTGTTTTTTAGCTACCATTCTGTAATCAAGTCCAGTGGAAAGTGTTTGCCTTGATTAAAATCATCAATGCATTGCCGTACCATTGGGCTACGCATTTTTTTATTGTCCATTGCCATTAATTCAGTTTGTGAAATCCAATTGGCACTAAGAATACCCTCATCAAGTTGTTGCGATAGCTGATGGTTGCTAACAGCACCAGCAAAACAAATTCGTACAAAGGTACGATCGATATCGGCCTTACGCCATTTATAAAGTCCAACAATATATTCAGGTACAAAGTCCCAAGCTGTTTCCTCGTTAACTTCACGAATAACGGCATCATAAATGGTTTCATTATTTTCTACATGACCAGCAGGTTGGTTATAAACCGTATTGCCGTCGGCTTGTTCTTCAACCATGAGGAACTTGCCATCACGTTCAATAACAGCCGCAACGGTCAGATGTGGTTTCCACGTCATGATGGTGAACTCTTATTTGGAATTTTGACATCACACCATTGCCCCGGGGCAAGATCATCCAGTTGCCAATCACCAACAGAGACACGGACTAAACGTAAGGTTGGGAAACCCACTGCGGCAGTCATTCGCCTTACTTGGCGATTTTTACCTTCACTGATGGTGAGTGATAGCCAAGCTGTGGGGATATTTTTCCTGAAACGAACCGGTGGATCTCTTTGCCATAAATCAGGCTCATCAATTATCGCTACTTGAGCGGGGCGAGTAAGACCATCTTTTAAAATAACACCATCACGGAGTTGCTGTAATGCGGCTTCGTCGGGTTCTCGTTCAACTTCAACCCAGTAGGTTTTAGATTTTTTGAATTTTGGATCGGCAATACGTTGTTGTAACTTGCCGTCGTCAGTGAGTAATAAGAGTCCTTCACTGTCTTTATCAAGCCGACCGGCTGGGTATACTTTTGGAACATCAATGTAGTTAGCCAGTGTTTCATTGCCTGCTTCTGGGCTGAATTGACTGAGGACACCATATGGCTTGTTAAAGGCAATAAGGCGACTCATAGTAATTCAGTATCACTGTCAGAATAAGCGGGTGAACAGCAACAGAGAATAACGAGGTCGTCGTCAGCCGTATTCTCAATGCAATGCGCTGTGCCTGGTTTGATACAAACGGTATCGCCAACCTGAACAGGGAAAGAATCATCCGCCAGCGTCATAATGCCGTTACCTGCGGTGACATGGTAAAGCTCCTCGCTTTGATTGTGGCGGTGAAGCTGTGTCTTAGCACCACTCACCACTCTGGCCTCAGCAAGGCTTTGTGCGCTAACACCAAGCGTTTCTGCGTGCTGCGCAGGGTGCATTAGCTCACGGATCTCAGAACTATCGCGAGTAATAAATGCGTTAAGCGAAGAATAAGTTGTTTTTAAGGACATTCTGGCATCGTACTGTACTGTAAAATGCCATTATAACGCGCCTTTG
>JALTKP010000217.1 GCA_027078075.1 Gammaproteobacteria bacterium
TGACCTTTGCCTCATTATTCTCAGTTGATTTTTCATCACCACCAAAAGCATTATCGGCATTTTCCAGTAACTGCTTTTTCCAGTCAGTAATCTGATTAGGGTGAATATCAAACTTCTCTGATAATTCCGCCATAGTCAGATCGCCCTTGATGGCAGCAATAGCGACCTTGGCTTTAAAGCTTGGTTTATGATTCCTGCGTTTTCTTCTCATCTTCTGCTCCTGTCTTTCGACAATTATTGCAGAAGTCACTTAAACTGTCCTTAATCCTGTCCAGCTAATGGGGTCCACTTCTCTATGCAATGCTCGGACAACCAACCGATCGCTTTGCTTGCAGTTGGTTGCCGTTTAGCTCTGCGTTATGTTTCTAAGGAGGATTTATGCGCGCATTACTGATAATAGCTGTGGTTTTTCTGTTAACTGCATGTGCTAGCGGGTATCAGCAGTTTTACAAACAGTATGTTGATCCAAAGAATTTAGCCGATGTTGAGCTACTTCAACCAGGTGAGGAGTCAAAGGTATATGGCACCAGTAATTTTGATAAAGATATAAAAACTCTTCGTTCAAAAATGTATATCCCTATTGGTTATTCATCTTTTAATGGAAAATATGAAGATGAAAGCAAGGTAAAGGCCCAAGCCAAAAGGGTCGGTGCAACGGTAGTATTGGTTAACTCTCAATATACAAACACTCAGACAACCACTCCACCGTTATTTATCCCTAATTCATCTACTACCTATAGTTTTGGCTCGGTCTATGGCGGAGGCATCTATGGTGGATATAGCGGTACTAGCACGACTTATGGATCTACAGTAGTTCCAATAACAACACAGCAACGCAGGTATGATCAAACAGCCGTATTTTTCGTCAAATCAACAAACTCAAGTTTGGTGTATTCATTAATAACTTGAATGATGTTCATCGCCGTGGTTTAGAGAGAAATACCGGTGCAGTAATAGAAATTGTTGTTGAGAAATCTCCAGCTTTTTATACTAATGTTCTGCCTGGGGATGTTCTAATAAAAATTAATGGTGTGGATGTCAGAGATGCCGCGCATGCCATTAAATTGATGACCCAGATTAACACGAATGATAAGACCGCAACATTTACCGTAATAAGAAATAACAAGGAAAAACAAATTGAAATTGACTTTACGAAAACATAACAGTGCAAATTCACACGTACAGCAAAAAGCGCCGCTCCTTCGTCGCTCTGCTCTTTGCTGTCGGTGATTTGCGACGTTAGACCCTTGAAATCATATGCATAATATCCTATTATCGTATGCATAGCTTAGGAGGTGTATATGAGAACCACTCTTGATTTACCCGAGAATTTACTCGATGAGGCAATGAAAATAACCCATACAAGCACAAAAACAGGGGTTATTGTTAAGGCGCTTGAAGAATTGGTAAGAAAATCAAAGATTTCGGACATAAAAAAATACAAGGGGAAATTTGATTTAGATATTGATCTTGATGAATTAAGAGATCGCCGTTAATGGCGGTCTTGGTAGATACATCAATATGGATAGATTATTTTCGGGGTGGTGAGAACTCCGTAGATATGGAATTTTTAATAGATGAAAATCTTATTATTACCAACGACATAATACTGGCCGAACTGATACCACACTTAAAAATAAAGAAGCAAACGAAAGTAGTTAATTTACTTTATGAAATAACTAAAATGCCATTAGATATTCACTGGGAAGAAATAATTGAATTCCAGTTGAAATGTTTAAAATCAGGGGCAAATGGGGTGGGGATTCCTGATTTAATTATTGCTCAAAATGCAAAGCAAAATAATTGCACGATCTATTCTCTCGATAAACACTTTCGCCTTTTGAACAAAGTATTGAAGATAAACCTGCATCAATAAAATTGGGCAACAAACTCATCCATAGGACTTTTAGAAGGTTCACGATTTTTTACAAAGAACGCAAAAATCGCGCCCCTTCTGAAAGCCCGTGATGAGGACGTTATGTGTAAAGAAATAAAAAAGAAAAATCAAGAAATTCAAAACAGTTGATTCTATCAATCGTAACGCCCAAATAAGACACCCATGTTAAAAATAATGGTAGCGTGAATTTTTATCGGAATATGCTACTTATAAAATGATGGTTTTTAACTGAATGGTTGTGATGTTGACAGCTAGCAGGGTTGGGTAACAAGAATATTTAGTAAAATATAGATGTGTTCCTCAACGTTAGTGGGGTGTCCTGTTTAGAGGGCGAGTTTAAATACAGTTATTACGCACAGTAGGCTGGTGAACGTTATGGACTAGAGATTTGCAGAAGAATTTTCATCCAATAATTCTATCCAGTGTTTAACTGGTATGGTCGACTTTGTTTCAAGATGTAACTGGCAACCTATATTTGCAGTTACGATACATTCGGGCTGCTGTTCTTGTAAGGCTTTTAGTTTATTATTGAGGAGTTGTTGCGCTAATTTTGGCTGTAGTATGGAATAAGTTCCTGAAGAACCACAGCAAAGATGGCTATCTGCAACTTGTGTTAGTTGATAGCCAGCATGAATAAGAATGTTTTCAATTGTGCCTGTGATTTTTTGTGCATGTTGTAACGTGCATGGCGACTGAAATGCAATGCGTTTATATTTTTCTATGGCTGTAAATTTCAGTTTGGAAATATCTTCATTGATTATTATATCACTAATATCTTTAGCTAGTTCAGTTACACGTTTCGCTTTTTCAAAATACATTGGGTCGTGGGTTAATAGCTCAGCATATTCGTTTATCATTGCGCCACATCCGCTTGCAGTGATTACAATGGCTTCGGCACCCGCCTCAATATAAGGCCACCATGCATCAATATTTTTTCGCATATTATACAGTCCTGCATCATGAGACGATAAATGATAATTAACCGCGCCACAGCAACCAGCTTGCGGTGCTCGTAATAAAGTAATACCTAAATTATTTAAGATGCGGGCAGTTGCTGCATTGGTGTTTGGGGTTGCAGAAGGTTGAGCGCAACCTTCAAGTACTAACATTTTACGTTCAGTATGGTTTTCTTTTGGCCATGGTGTTAGTGCTCGTCGTGGTGGGATTTTTTTCTTTATGCTGCCAGGTAGTAATACTGATGTGCTTTGTCCAATATTTAAAAGAATTGAAAATAATTTTGGGCGTGACAGAACCTGACGTAACGTCCAACGTATTAATTTTACATGAACTGGGCGTTGTACATTTTTCTCCGTAATTCCTCGCCCAATATCAAGTAAACGTGAGTAACGAACACCAGAAGGACATGTCGTTTCACATGAACGGCAGGTTAAACAACGATCGAGATGCAGTTGTGTCTTTCTAGTAACGGTAGCACCCTCTAATAAATTTTTAATTAAATAAATGCGGCCACGCGGGCTGTCAAGTTCGTCGCCTAATAATTGATAGGTTGGGCAGGTAGCTGTACAAAAGCCACAATGAACACAGCTCCTTAAAATGGAGTTTGCTTGTTGAATTTCAGGCGTATTATTAAATTTCGAATGAATTGTTGTTTTCATGGCATTAGAATTCTTTATACATACGATTAATGTTTAAAATACTTCCTGGGTCGAATGATTGCTTCAGGTTTTTGTGTATGCTTAGTATTTTCTTATGAAGAGGATGAAATATTTGTTGCTGCCGGTCGCCGTTTCGAAATAAAACTGCATGACCATTTGCTTTATCGGCAAGGTCTCTAACTTTATCAGCGGGTTCATCGGATACTAACCAACGTTGCGCACCGCCCCAATCTATTAAGGTTTTGCCTTTTATTCTGAGTGGCGGTGAATACGGTGATAATGATATTCGCCATAAAGGCAGGGAAGTATTAAAAAACGGATGGCTATGCTCATTTATTTTATTCCAGAATAAATAGCTATTATTTAATTCATCGCCACCGATGGTTTGTTTTGCATTCATAACATTCTTTGATGTGCCGCAAAGGCGGAGGTGTAAATGACTTCTATCATAAAGTGAAGCAGATAAAGGTATTGACGAGGCAGTACAATTTACAATTTCATCCAGCGCGGATTGTTCACCGAGTTCTTTTGTAAGTGTGATTTCTGCTTCGTTACAAGGCAATACTTTAAGTGATATCTCAAGTAAAACACCTAATGTACCGAGTGCGCCACACATTAACCTTGAAATATCGTAACCCGCAACATTTTTCATTACTTCGCCGCCAAAGCTTAAAATCTCACCTCGGCCATTAATTAACTTAACACCAAGTACAAAATCACGTGCTGCACCTGCATATGGTCGGCGTGGACCTGAAAAATTACAGGCAATCGTGCCACCAAGTGTTGCTGCTTCACCAAAGCGAGGTGGTTCAAATGGAAGCATTTGATTATTTTTATCAAGCGCAGCCTCAATGACAGGATAACCGGCATGCACAAAATCTTCGGCTGCTTGTATAGCAAGGGTATCCATCATTTCCAGACCAGTAGGAATGATACCTGCTGCAATAATGTTACCGACAGTAGCACCTGCTTTTTCTATATCATCGAAGGCCGCAAGAATAACTTGCGCACGTTGTGGTTTTGGTCGGAGTATTACAGTTACTTCAACAATGACACCGAGCATCCCTTCAGACCCCGTCATGAGAGCCAACAGATCAAACCCTGCCGAGTCGAATCCACTGCCACCGATGGTTATGAGTTCGCCATCCATAGTAATAATTTTTAATTGTTGAATATTATGTACTGTTAATCCATATTTAAGACAATGTACACCTCCAGAATTTTCGGCAACGTTGCCGCCAATCGTGCAAGCAATTTGAGAGGATGGATCGGGTGCGTAATATAAATTAAACTTTTCACTTGCCTGAGATATCGAAAGGTTTCGCACTTCAGGTTGTACGCAGGCAACTCGATTGTCAGGGTCTATTTTCAATATTTTGTTGAATTTAGCCATGCTAAGTAATACACCAATTTCTAATGGTAATGCGCCACCGGATAAGCCCGTGCCAGCACCGCGAGCAACAACAGGGATTGTATGTTTATCACAAAAAAAAAGAACAGCTTGAACATGTTCTATGGTATCGGGTAATACTACAATAAGAGGGAGATGTCGGTAAGCTGACAAACCATCACACTCATAAGGATGTAGGTCTTCGGTTTCATGTAATACGGCATTAACTGGAAGTAACTTATATAGTTCGCTGATGATAGCGTTTTTACCCAATGAAGAGCCAGTGATTCTCTGGTTTTGATGAGGATTTTCTTTTTTTGTGTTCATGTTGAAATATTCATACGCTGTTTATTGATGACATCGCTTAAATTTTATCCTGGCTTATCAATTAATCATCCTTGATATTGAAATAGATTGCATATGTTTTTTTAACCATAAACAAGGCCTGGCAACCAGGTAACAATACCTGGCAATAGTACACACAGTAAAAGACCAATGATTTGTATGGCCAAGAATATCAGCGCTGAGTGGAATATAGTCGACATGCTAATCTCAGGCGGGCAAACACCTCGCAGATAGAACAGGGCGTAACCAAAAGGTGGGCTTATAAAAGACATTTGCATATTCACTAAGTATAAAACACCAAACCACAACGCGACCTTGTCTCCAGGCACAGGCGGCAGACCAAATAAGCCATCAAAAGTTAAGGATTTAATGATTGGAACAAAAATGGGCACAGCCAGAAGAAGTATTCCTACCCAATCAAGAAACATTCCAAGTACTACAAGTAGCAGCATCATAAAGAACAATATTCCGTAGGGTGACAAACCTGTACTTAATATTGATTCGGTTATGAATGCCTGGCCACCTTGTAAAATATAAAAGCCTACAAAAACTGAAGCACCAAAAATAATCCATAATACCATTGCTGATGCTTTAGCTGTGCTGATTGATGCATCATGTATACCCTTAAAACTACAGCGCTTATGCATTAACGATACAATTATTGCGCCAAAAGAACCGATACCTGCAGCTTCTACGGGTGTTGCAATGCCACCAAATAATAAACCTAACACCGTAAATACCAAAATAAGCGGCGCGATTAAGTTTTTAAGAAGCAATATTTTATCTTTTAATGAAATACGTTCTTCTACAACAATGGCCGGACCAAGTGATGGGTTAATCCATGAGCGAATTAAAACATATGCAAGATATAAACATGATAACAATATACCAGGAAGAATTGCGCCAAGATAAAGCTCACCAACGGATTGTTGTGCAACCACAGCATAAAGTATCGCAAGAATAGACGGGGGGATAAGGATACCCAGTGTGCCACCGGCCATAATGGAACCCAAGGCTATTTCATGATTGTATCCGCGCTTTAACATTGCTGGTAAAGCTATAATGCCCATGGTAACAACTGCAGCACCAATAACACCGACCATTGCAGCTAAAATAGTCGATGCAACTATGGTGGCAGCGGCAAGGCCGCCATTAAGACCGCCCATCCACTTATAAACAACATCGAACATTTCCTGTATTAAACCAGCACGTTCCAACATTGAAGCCATAAAGATAAATAAGGGGATGGCAGCTAAATCAGAATTTGTCATCATTGGGAAAATACGACTTGGGATAATATTTAACATCGCCTGGTCACCAACCAGGTAAATAAACACCACACCGAGTCCGCCGGTAACAAAGGCTAATGGTAGCCCCATCATTAACGCAATAAATAATGCCCCAAACATCAGCCATGTTAATATTGCGATGTCAGTATCTTCCAATATGCCAGCAGTTCGAAATATAAAGTATTCATCTTCATACGGGTCGTAAAAAACAATATTAATTAGTTCTACAACAACAGCGAATGTCATCCCCGCTGTTGCAAGAATCATTAACCATGTCCAAAATTTTCCTGACGAATTACCAGGCGGGTTTGATAGTGTATTTACAGTGGAATTCATTATTGGTTAACCTCACCAAGTTGGCGGAATAACAAAATATCTTTTATAAGTTTAGATATGCCCGCGAGTACTAAGAGTAGTGCACCGGTAAACATTAATAGTTTAACTGGCCAATATTGAATGCCCCATGTTTCAATTGTGGTCTCATTCATTCCTAAAGAGCTTTGGAAAAATGACCATGATGTTCCCATTAGCGCCAGTGAAAATATAAAGAAAAAAACCGAGGTGAATATATCCATTCCAACACGACCGCGAGGAGGGAGCTTTATATAAATAATATCAACACGCACATGTGCGCCATGTAATAAAGCATAAGCCCCTGTCATTAAGTACTGCATGCCAAATAGCAAAAAGGATGCTTCATGTACCCAGATTGTTGGCATATTAAATACGTAACGCATGATAACTTCATAGGCATAGGCGACAACTGCATTAATTGTCCAAAGCGCAATAAAAACACCAATAAAGTCATTCATTTTGTCGATGGTTTTAGTGAGGCGGTTGCTTACAATATCGCTTGCTATTGGGTTGTCTTCTTCTAAAAGTTTCAATGCTAGTTTTTCATCGTCTGTAAGAGGAATAGCCTGCTTCTTTAATGATTCCCGTTTTATGAAGTGCATCATAATGAGCGGCATTATTGCTAGCCAACCCCAATAAGCCCAATGCGGAACAACGAAGCCAAAACCTTGTAGATCGTTCATGAGAAAACCCCAAAAATGTCAATCGGAATAGAAATAACATTGAAGCGGTTAACACGCTTCAATGTTATTAGTGCTAGCTGGATATTAAAGTTTATAGTTTTTAATATCTTCAGGTGCAACATAACCCATAATATCATTCATCATATAATCAAGTTGCAATTTGAAAACACGTCTTGCGTCCGCATTTTTGTTTGCCCACTTAAACCAGATTGGAATGGCTTTGCGACGAAATTCAGCAGCATCTGCTGCACTTAGTCTTGATACAACGCTACCAGACTTTTTGAATTTCGCTAATGCTTCAACATTACGTTTTTGAATGCCCGTGTAATGTTTAACTGAATATGTTTTAACGCTGTCCTCAACTAAATTTTTCATTTGAGGTGATAAGCGCTTCCAGGCGCGTTGGTTAACCGTTAAATCCATTAAGTCAACAGGTTGATACAGTGACATGACGCCTGGGGGGCCGAATAAAATATTTTTTGTTACTTGCCCAAAACCAAGATCCCAGTTTACAGCAGGGCCAACATAATCGGCTGCATCTATAGTGCCTTTTTCTAAAGCAGGAAAAATGTCTGAACCCGGTAAGCTAACGGTACTTGCGCCGAATGACTGGAATACTTCAGATACCATGCCGCCTGGTACCCTAAGTTTTAAACCTTTAAAGTCAGCTAATGTTGTTACTGGTTTTTTTGAGTGGATAATATTGGCGTCATGATGGATGGGGCCAACATAAAACAAACCTTGCTTGGCATATATTTCGCGAGCCATTTTTAGCATGCCTAAGCCATAGAACATTGTGTCCCATTGTGCAGGTTGATCTGGGCCAGCAGGGTAAGATGATAAAAATACAGATGCTGGAATTTTACCTGCCCAATATAAGGTGAAAGGATTCATGCCTTGTAATACACCCGTTTTTACCGCTTCAAACAATGCATTGTTATCTGCCGCGACAGATTTAGCGGGGAATGGTTTTATTTTTAATTCACCATTTGATTTTTCTGCAAAGCTATTACACCAATTTTCAAATAATGTATAACCTGTCGTGCCTGCATCCCATGTGGTTTGTATTTTCCACGTATGTCCTTTTGCTGCCAGGGCATTTCCTATAAAGGGTGAGCCCAACATTGCAGTACCACCAACTGCAGCAGCGGACTTAATAAAGCTACGGCGACTCGTTTTTTTGACATTCGTGTTAATTTTTGTAGTTGATTGTTTTCTATCTTTCATTGTTGACTCCTGTTTATTATGGATGTGCATCGGTTAGCAGGTATAGCCTGTCACAAATTTTTTTTATTTCCTGCCGGATAAACGGTTGTATGCTGTTGCTAAAGAATTGTTGTCACCAACATTGCCAGGGAAAATTACAACTGGCAATTTTGGAAACTGTGGGTGGTCGTTCGGGCAACATACAACAGAACAACCGGGTAGTATTTGCCCGACAACACGAGAGGTACGTAGAGCTAAGCCACTGCTTAATACGTCATTTGACGTAATGCCACCTTTGCTAATAAGAAAGCCGAGTGTGCCTGGCAAGTTACGAACAATGTCCATCAAGAATTTAGATACTTGTTCGCCAAATGCTAATCGTGTTTGTTGGTCTGTAAACATTTTTTCAACACGGCTTGTATAAATAACAAAACTTAAATTACTTCTATGAGCATCGTTTAGCTTTGTAATTGTATCGGTTAATAACTTGCTGCGATCAGACGCGATGCGTTCAACATCGACTTCGATCGTGATAACATTTGTTTCTTTTATAAGCTGTTCGAGTTGCAGGGTGGTTTTTTTTACGTGTGAGCCAATAATGATCGCACCTGGTTTAGCATTTCGTACATAGTGATGCATTGCATCTGCAGCGACAGGTTGTGGTGGTAAATCTGCCAAGGAGGTTAACAAGCTCGCGGCACTGCGGAATAAAAATCGTTTTCCCTGCCGGCTGGCTTCCTTAAGTTGTTGCGAAAAATTGTCAAGATCGTCCTGGTTTTCACAGTCAACGACACAGCAGACATTATTTTCCAGGTGTTGCAGGTGCGTTAGGCTGTTATTTCTCACTTCGTTTAACAGAAAACATTCAACCTCGTCTGCCTTTATGCGTCCTTGTGTTTTTTCTTCAACATAGTCGGGTAAGTAACTATGACTATAGGAAAACACCGAGTCGTGAGCGAATTCAGTTTTGTGTACAGGAATTTCTTCACCATCAGAAATTAAGTAGTGTGTGCAATCTCGTGTGATACGGCCGCCTTCAAAAAAAGCGGGTAATAGAAAATGTGCATCAAAAGGGCCTAGTTGTTCTGCGATGATATCTGTTTCAAGAGGATAGTGACCACGTAGGGTTGAATCTGAACGACTGACAAGAATAGGAGTTATAATATGCTCTTGTTCTTTTAACTCTTCTAATACCAGTTTTATATTTTGGCAAATTTCACGAGTAAGATTTTCTGCTCGCTGTGCATCGAGTCCACGTGTATTGCTAAGTATAAAAAACAATGGTGCAGTATCAAGCATTGCTTTACGCAAGGTTTCAGTGTCCCATTGGGTTAGCAACAAACAGCTATGAACAGTTTGTGAGCCGGTCGGGTCGTCGTCAATTACAATTATTTTTGAATGTAGCATATCATTTTCTTTATTATAAAACCGCACAAGGTTGTTCTATATCCTTGTGCGGTTTTATATTAGTTGGTTAATGATTTAACACGGTCAACCATGGCTTCTGCGGTGATACCATTAAAGCCCATGAGTTCAGCGGGTGTTGCGGTGGTTTCGCCACGCTTCCATGCAAAAGTATCACGTTTACCAGCACGAGTTCGTAATAGTACCGGTTCAAGTGGCGCACTTGGGCCACCACTAACGGCAAGCAAAATATCTGCATCGAACAAGTTGTTAAATTCTGCATCATCCATAAACTTACCATCAGGCTCGGATACGGTATCCCATGAAATATCGGTTGGGCGATATAAACGACGTGGATTAACAACCGCTACAATGCGTACTTTGTAACCTTCAGCTTCAAGTGCTTCTTTTGTTTCAAATACTGGAAGGAAAACCATATCGCCAGTGACTGCAAATACAACTGTGCCTTTATCTCCCGATTGACTTTCGTATATAGTTGCTGCTCCACTTTCAACCGCGTGTTCTGCTTCTTTTACCGACATATAAATAGGCAGCGGGCTTTTTGAGGCAATAATTACCATGCCTTTGTTAAATGAGTTTGTTGCCCATTCGTAGGCAACCTGTATGGTGTTTGCATCACAGGGAAATAAAGGGAAAACGTTACCGTTACGCATCATGCCTGCGAAGTAGTTTTCTATTTCTGGGCGTTGATGCGTCCAGCCATTACGACCTTGCTCTAAAGCCCCCGCAGTAAACATACAAACAACAGACGGTGTTTTACGGCGCAGTTCAGCCATTGCTTGCGTAACAGTTTGCACAATCGGCCAACCGTTAATGGCGAAGCTTTCGTAAGACAACCATAAGGAACGTGAACCAAAAAGTGATAAGCCTGCGGTTAAACCCGCACAGGCATCTTCATTTAATGGTTCATATACTTGGCCATTGGGTTGTTGATTATATAGCGGATCAACGGTTGGATGACGAATTTTTAAAGCGTCATTAATATTTTTCATTGCAGATGCTTCGTTACCATCGGCATTGGTTACAATAAAACGTTTATCTGCCTGACCAATAGCAGCGACTAACGCACCCATGGATGTTGAAGGCACCACTTTTTCATCTTTACTAAATTCTTGAATGGGTAATTTACCTAATGGTGTCAGTTCTAAAACACTTTCGGTTACAGATGTTTTAACTGCTGGGCCACCACCGGCACGGCTGAAGTTATCGCGTACAATTTGCCATGCTTCAGGATTCAATGCGCGACGTTTCAAACCGTCAATAATATGTGGTTGATCGAGCGTGTCAGCTGGATACAAGTTATGCGATTTAGAACCCACCGCATGGACACCTGCACCTTTCATTTGTTTAACAATAAATACTGTGAGTGTGCCATTTAAAGCTGATTGTGCGGCTTTGTCCATGCCTTCTAAAACGGCTTGTGTAAATTTAAGACGGTTTTCAAATGAGAAGTAGGTGCTATCGATATAGTCACCTTCCTGATTTGAGTCATCAAAGTCTTTTGCGTCGATTAAAACAACTTCTTTAAAACCGTGGCCAGTCCAGTAGTTTGTCATTTCTTCATTGGTCATACGGGACACCATTGAATGATGCTCCTGGCTATAACCGTTCCATACTAATGTCGGTAAGAAGTTAGTAGCTTGTGGAAAAGCGGTATTAAAATGCATCATTGACGACAGTATGTAAGGTTCGCCCATACCGCCATCGCCCATTGTGAAAGGGAAAAGTTTTTCAGGGTGTAACAAGGCACCTGCCATTGCAAAGTGTTGGCCTTGACCGAGTGGGCCAGCCGGCGCTAAAAGACCAGGGATAGCACCGGATAAATGGCCAAGCAAACCATCTCGTTCGCGAAAACGCGTGTGCATATCGCTTACGTTTTTAATGCCCATTGCTTCAAGCGAGGTATCTAAAAACATCGCACTATAAAAGCCGGGAGCATGATGGCCAACTTCAGTCACGATATTGGTGTGCCCTAACATTACAAGGGCAGCATAAGCATCGGCACTGGAGGCAAAACCGCCGGGATGGCCGGAACCTTTTGAGCCACACACTTGCAAGGTGAGATAGCGAAGTGCATCAGCCATCATTTGTGACTGATAAACGGCATTCGCATTACCGGGATCTTTGATCGCGCTTTCATTCCTAGCGATAACCGCCTCACTTGCTTTGCTCGCATAGTCTGGCCAAGCTTCACCATAATATTGAATACCTTCACAAAATGAAGGGGCGTTTGAGGCATTAATTGTACTCATTTTAAGACTCTCCTTAATCACGGCGATAACCGCGTCGTTTAGCTTGGCTACATTTTGTGTACGAAATATAACCATATGTCATTTAGTCTTGCTTTCACAATATGTAATAGATTTCATAATGCGAAATAAGCAGTCGCTTCCCTACAGATAAACATGTGAAATAGGGATTGTGAGAATATAGTTTATGTAATAGTATTTCACAATACATAATCGTTTTCATAATACGAAATGGAGTAGCTATGAAAAGTCCAAAATCGATACAGGTCATTGATCGCATGGCATTATTGCTTGATCTTATTGCGCGCTATGACGATACCGTCAGTTTAAAAATTCTTTCGGCTGAAAGTGAATTACATACCTCAACAACCTATCGAATTCTTTCATCGTTAATTCAAAACCAGTTAGTTGAACGTGATGAAGCGGGGCAATATCGCCTTGGTGTTAAATTGCTACATCTTGGTTCTCATGTACGACAACGTATCGGGCTACGTGAACAAGCCAAACCCATTATGCAGGCACTGCGCGATACGTTAGGTGAATCGGTTAATCTAACGGTCAGGGAAAATGATGAAGTTGTTTATGTGGAACGTTCAATTAGCGAGAAAATGATTCGTGTCGAGCAAGTTATTGGTAGCCGTGCTCCGCTACATGTAACCGCTGTTGGAAAGTTAATGTTAGCTGCCAGCGGTACAGCAGCTTGTTATGATTATGCCCATCGTACAGGCTTGCCGGCTTATACTAAAAATACAATTACAGATATTGATGAACTTCTTGTTAAAACCTCAGAAGCAAAAGCCAATGGCTTTGCCTATGATAATGAAGAGGCAGAAATAGGCGTGGGCTGTATTGGTGTTTTAGTTCGAAATAATACTGGAGAGGTTGCCGCTGGTTTATCGGTATCTGCGCCAATCGACCGGCGAAAAGACGAGTGGGTTCCGATTGTAAAAGATGCAGGTAAACGTTTGTCGGAAAGTTTAGGGTATTTTGTTTAGTCTCACTGCAAAACATTTTATGAACCAGGCAGCAAATTATTTTGATGTACTCAAATGATATAAAAATCTGCATGACTACATCAACTGCTACAGGATAACTTTACTTATATCGATCAGATGTTCTACTTTCCATAGAAATGGAGATGGTTTACCTGTTTATCGCCAGATTCGTGACGGACTGGTAAATGAACTTTATGACTGATACAAAGCAGGTGATTCATTGCCAGCAGAATCTGAGCTAAAAAAGTGATCCTGATTCCACTCCACTTTATAGCGCAGCCAATGCAATACCACCGCTCGGATAAGGCGATACACAACGCATGAATGTTCTTGCCGTCTCTATCAGTTTATTCATCGATGAGTAACGATGGGTGCGTGTCACGGTATCATGCAACTGTTTCCAGAAAAGTTCAATCTTATTGAACCAGGGATGTTAAGCCGGTTGAAACAGGATTTTGAACTTTGGATTGCATTTTAAAAAACATTGTGTCATTGCGCTTTTGTGAATAATGTCATTGTCGGCAATCAAAATAATTTTCTTCGCCAGCATTTCGCTTGTCCAGCGGCTCCTCAGGTAGGCATACTCACTGGGATCTTCTTCAATCAGCATGAGTAGATGACAGCCAA
>JALTKP010000218.1 GCA_027078075.1 Gammaproteobacteria bacterium
AAGGTGTATCTATTACTACAACCTCATCACCCGCTTCAGTTGTTTCTGACTCGTTATAACTTTCGTTACTGGCATCAATATGAACATCAAATAAATGGATTTTGTCATACCGAGCGACACGTTCACCATCCGTATTAAAAACCATGCAAGCTGAACGCACGTGTTGTGCATCGCTAGCCTTCATCGGGATCGTGCCACCAACTATCCAAATACTCTTTGTCTTTGCTTGCTTGGCAAGAAAATCCTGAATAGGTCCTTCACCATCTGTTTCAGCAATCGTTAGAATATCCGTTTCCGCATGCCCTAAAAATGCAAAGTTTTCTGGCAACACAACCAGCTCTGCTCCTTTAGACACTGCATCGTCAATTAAACGTCCTGCTTCAATAAGATTTGAATTTACGTTTGGCCCTGACGCCATTTGTACTGCTGCTACTTGACTCATTATTACTTTCTCAACAATTACTCGATATATAATTCAATTTGATCCGGCTCACTACTACCCGGTCTTAAATCCATTAAATTTGCATCAATACCTAATGATATTAACCAAACATGTAATTCTTCTGCCCATAAGTTACCTTCCTCTCCACCCGGATAACGAATAACTAATTTGGCACCCACCGGTGCTGACAATAAATCCTGTACTGATTCTCTTACTGCCGGCATTGCAGCAACAGCTGCACCGCTTCGAGGCCGAGCCCATAATTCAGCACTTAAGGTCCGTAAATCTTGAGACCCATGTGCTAAAAATGTGACCGTCGGTTCAGCATGTAACATCTGAGACGATAGCACGATCATCAACAATAATAATGTTCTAAAATATTTCATATGTATAAATCATACCATAGCCTAATCAACATAATTTAGGCTACTTAAAGCTATTTTAGGGTTCTTCTTGCTCAACTGCTTGAGATTTAACATCTTCAAGTTTAACAACTTGTGGGTCATCCCAGCTTCCCGTCACTGTATATTGATAGCGTGTAATATCATCAATGGCTGGGCGGAATAATTTATCTAGTGCAAATACGACACCACCGGCTATTGGCCCACCAACTAAAGCCCCTGCTAAAGGTAAACCACCAGTAAGATCTGGGGTAACTGTAATTAGCTGATCATAGTCATGAACAACCAAACCTGTTCGCCCAGAAACATCTAAGCGTGCAGCAGGACCGTCAAGGTAGAGGTCAGTCGTATAGGCATCGCCATGATCAAGCTGAAAACTACCTTTAATCCGATCAAAACTAAAACCTTTCTTAAATAAATCACTAAAATCCAACGTTAAACGACGAGGTAATGCTTGCAAACTCAATAAACCAAATATTCGACCTGCGCCTGGGCTAATATCCAACAATTGTCCTTTATCAATTTTAATTTGCAATGATCCCGTTAAGTCCTTAATCGCAAATTCTAAGGGACTACCCATCCAAGCTATTTGAGCTGCATTGCGACTCCTTCCCGCTTCAAATCCAACAGAATAACCTAAGTCTGTTAACAACGAACTAAAACGTTCTGACTTTAATTTTGTATTCACTCTTGTTATTTGTTCATCATTTTCTACAACCCAGTCACCACTCGCAGTAAAACGCAAGTCAGGATTTACAATAGCTAATTTATCCATCCGTAATCCAGAAGGGACTTTTGATACCGCTACATTTAAAGTCCCCAGTTCCACATCATCAAAAACAAGCCGATCAACTGATAATGCCAAAGCGGGTAACTCACGCGGATCCATACTTGATTGGCTTGCCTCATCATCTAGTCGAACTAATTTAAGAAACTCTAAATTTGCTTTTACTGGCTGTTCTGTAAGATCATAAGGAATATGTATTTCACCTTTAACACGGTCTGCTTCGATAAAGGTATGCCAACTATCTTCCTCACGCGTTAATCTAAGTTTTTTTACATTAAAATTGGATCCCATTGCACGTAATGCTGAGACTTCCAAATTCACTTCCTCAAGCCATTCTAAGGAATTAGAGGTATTATTTTTTTTGCTTACTGTGTTGAATTTCTGTGCATACGCCATCCACTCATCAAATGATAAGGCATCTAACTGACCAGTGATAGAAACTCGCTTATTTTCTGGTGGAACCGGAAGTTCACCGCCAAAAGCAATTGAACCGCCATCATACTTAAAGTCCCCATCCTGATTCTTTATGGCAATAATCGTACTCACATCGTCGCCATAATCAATTTCTAACTGTATGTCGCCATCTTCCTTAAAAAAGCTGGTGGCTTTAATAGGTTCTATTGCACTTGCTTCTTTGGCGAACGGGGCAGGAAGTTCAATAGAAACTCCTTCCAATTCAGAACTAAGCTCCAACACCATCGCATGACTACTCGATGTGGGATCACGAAATGACAAATCTGCTAACCAATCTGCTTCACCAGAACTGATATCAGGAATATCTTTATTATAGTTATCCTGAATAAGTTTATTTAAATCAAACTTGCCTAATAACTTAATAGATAGTGCGGTTGAAACATCATCATCATGAGATAATTTTATTTTGACTGGTTTATTAAATAAACGTCCTGTTAACTTATCACCTTGAAGCCCTTCATTACTTACTAACACCTTGCCATTTATGTTTTTGAGCTTAAGATCGTAGTCCTTTCGACCAATGCTAACACCCTTCAAATCGGCATCACCACTGACACGACCATTACCAGATGATGTTGGAATTTTTATTTCCAGATGAATGGATGCCTTTCCTGAACCTGACAGTTGTTTTAATTCTTCAGAATAATTTTCTGCCAAATTTGAAGCAACGACGTATTTAATAAGATCATTGACTGTTGCATCAACGTGCCCATGCATTTCAAGCAGAGGATCATCCAGTTCAATATCTTCAATATGTGCTTTTACCTCATGAACATCGGCATTCAGAATACGGCCTGATTTACCTATAATATCCATACTCCGGCCACTAAAGATCATTTCCCCTTGCATATCGCTGATTGAAGGCCAGCCTGGTTCATAATCTAACTTAGCCTCTACGACATCAAAGCGTACTTCAAATTGACCTTCACCATTATCAAAAGGAAATTTATCTAGAGGCCCTCTCAATACAACATTACCTTTAGGTACAAAGCCTTTAATAATAGATTTATCAAGCCAGGCTATCGTCGCTTGCTCAAGTATTTTTACTGGTAGATATTTGCTTGTTTTTCTTGCATCGGCATCTTTAAAGTCAACTAATAAATCAATGATTGGTGAGCCTGAATTAGGTAGTAGCAAGCTCATGCTTGCACGTAATGTTATATCGTTATTAATTAAGTCAAAATCAGCCGCGTCAATACTCCAACCATTGGGATTATTCTTCCACTGCATGCTACCGGTTAATTTTAGCAAATTAACTGGTTCACGAAATAGACCGGCTGTATCAAGAACAACTTTATTACTATCTATTTGTAAGCTACCCTCTTTATCGGTAACTATAAATGAACCCGACAGTCCAGAGACTCCAGGTGTCGTATCAACTGCATGAAGTCGCAAATCAGAAAACCGTCCATCTGCATGCCACTTCTCATCTTTCAGAGAAATAAGTAATGATGTGTTGCGTAAAACCGCATGTGGTTTAATTAAAGCAATTTTTTTCGAGCTAGGTGTTTCAAGTAATTGCAATGCATCAACAATTGGTAATACATCTGATAATTGCAGATACCCAGAAACTGCTGCAAAACGCTGCGTTGAATGGTCATAACGTAAACTTAATTCTGACACAGGCCAATCTGACTGCTCTGTTGCTATTGCTAGCTTGCCCAGATGCAAGCTCCATTCCTCGGTATTTTGCTGCCAAGTTAACTCTGTACTTAAAGATTTTAATTTAATATTAGTCGCGCGTTCACCAGCAAAATCTAAATTTGATAGCGATAACTTTCCCTCTAGCGACTGTAATTTTTTATCCTGCCACATACCCCATAACTCAAAATCAGAATATGCTTTTTTTAATGTTATTTTGTCCGCTAATGGTTCTCGCCACCAAGAAGAAGCCAGTATTTTTTTTGCTTTTATGTATAACTCGCCTTGCCAAGCATCAAAATTATCTATTTCTCCTTGCATCTCTATTGCCAGATCGATTTCATTACCTAAGTTTTCTGGTAAAACAACATGGCCGGTTAGTTGATGAGTATCTGAATCATTTTTTAATCTCAAATCAACATTCTTAAATTCAATATTTTTTTCACCTAAAGGAATATCTGTCCATGTAATAGTACTTGATTCAATACCTATATCAGGCTGACGTAACAACCAATTTAAAACTAAACCAGAATAATCATTTTTATCGCTACTTGTCGTATTTGACAATCCATCAACACTAAAGCTTTTATCAGCGTTGCGCGTAATCGAAAGCTCTATACCACTTACTGTGAAACTTGACGGAACAAAATCTCGGTTACGAATTGACGAAATAATATCAATATCCATTCGCGCATCAGCAAATTGGAATAATATTTTCTCACCTTTTTTGTCGTACAGACGAACATCAAAAAAATGTAACTGTGGCTCAAAACCATTCCACTCTGCTTTCAGATTGGCAACCTGAACAGGTTGACCTGCATATTCACTTAAACCTTGTTCTGCCTCAGCAAGATAGTTCTCAGCTAAAGGTAATAGTAAGCGAGCTAACGTCAAAACAACGGCAGCCAAAACAGTTACGCCGGCAAATCCATACCAAAGCATACCTGTTAAACATCGAAGGGCTCTTCTAACTGTCACGAATTCTGACTCACTTCCTGATTTTTCAATAATTCTTAGTATGCTGATGATCTACATCATCACCACATCATAATTTTCCTGACTATATAAAGACTCAACTTGTAGCTTAATTGGCTTACCAATGAAATCTTCTAGTTCAGCTACACTGGTTGATTCCTCATCCAATAATCTATCAACGACTTCCTGCGAAGCCAACACCAAAAAGGTTTGTGCATCATACTGGCGTGCCTCACGTATTATTTCGCGGAATATTTCATAGCAAACGGTTTCAGCCGTCCGTAAAGAACCACGCCCAGCACAAGTAGGACAATCTTCACATAGCACATGTTCCAATGATTCTCGGGTTCGTTTACGTGTCATCTCGACCAAACCCAAAGCGGAAACTTGGCTGATATGGCACTTGGCATGATCTCGCTCAAGGTTTTTCTCTAGCGCTCTTAGTACCTGACGCTTATGCTCTTCATCTTGCATATCGATAAAATCAATAATCAGAATACCACCCAAGTTTCGTAATCGAACTTGTCTTGCGATAGCAACAGCCGCTTCAAGATTAGTCTTAAAAATTGTCTCATCTAAATTGCGGTGCCCAACAAATCCACCCGTATTTACATCGATGGTCGTCATCGCTTCAGTTTGGTCAATAATTAAATAACCACCTGATTTTAAATTAGCGCGCTTACCAAGTGCTTTTTGAATTTCATCTTCAACTGAAAACAAATCAAAAATAGGTCGCTCACCAGGGTAGTATTCAATTCGATCAGCAACTTCTGGAATAAACTTACGTGCAAATTTTGCAGCACGCTCAAAGGTTTCTTTTGAATCAATTCGAATTTTTTCAATTTCAGGGCTAACAAGATCGCGCATCATGCGCATTGCCAAGGGTAAATCTTCATGTATTAAACTTGATGAATTTTCCGTTTTCATCTTATCTATAATCGCCATCCACATACGATGTAAGTACTCAACATCAGCCTGAATTTCTTCATTACTAATGCCTTCTGCGGCAGTACGAACAATATAACCACCAGCATAATCATCAACTGCCAGTTCTTCGAGTTTTGAACGCAAACGATTGCGCTCTTCTTCCTCTTCTATCTTTTGCGAAATACCGATGTGCTGTACACCCGGCATAAACACCAAAAAACGTGATGGAATTGAAACTTGTGTGGTAAGACGGGCACCTTTCGTGCCGAGAGGATCCTTAACGACTTGAACACAGATATCCTGCCCTTCCGTCACTAAGCTATTAATTGACTCAACTTTGTTATTTTCACCGTCGACTCGAATATCGGAAGCATGCAAAAATGCAGCTCGCTCAAGCCCTATCTCGATAAAAGCAGCTTGCATCCCAGGAAGTACCCGAGAAACCTTTCCTTTGTAAACATTACCAACCAAACCTCGTTTAGCCGCACGTTCAATATAAACCTCTTGTAACACCCCATTTTCTACTAATGCAACTCGAGACTCGTTAGGGGTGATATTAATCAGAATTTCACTACTCATTTCCTGCCCATCTATTCCTTATTATGTTCTTACCTAATCATAGCACCATAAAGACGGTCATCAGATGGTCTGGATAGTAAATTCTTGTAATAAATCAGCGGTTTCGAACAAAGGTAACCCCATCACACCGCTATAACTGCCTTCTAATCGCTCAATAAACACTGCAGCTTGCCCTTGAACCGCATAAGCGCCCGCTTTATCAAGTGACTCACCACTAGCAACGTAGTTTTTACACTCAATTTCAGTGATTTTTCGGAAAAATACCTGACTGCTACTTAGGCGAATCGCCTCCTTATCAGCATTAACCATCGCGATTGCCGTTATAACCGTATTTTTCTGACCAGATAGACGCGCTAACATCGCTTCAGCATCAGCCGCCGAGGTTGGTTTGCCTAAAATTTCACCATTGAGCACCACAATAGTATCTGCACCCAAAACCGGATATTGTTGAGTACTGGCTTGCCAACCTGCTCTCGCTTTATCCAGCGCCAAACGCCGCACAAAATCCTCAGCTGACTCAGCCGACTCCCGAACTTCAGGCACATCAACATCAACCAACTCAAAACCAATACCAATTTGTGCTAACAATTCAGCACGGCGTGGTGACTTAGAGGCTAGATAAACAAGCGTATTTTTCATTTTTTCTTATTCTCTCAGGAATGAAATCTCAACATACAATAACAATATCAAGAGATTGCTTCACCTTGTTCGTAATGACAACTGACTTTCAGACTTTCAGACTTTCAGACTTTAAGCCGTTAGATTTAGCTTTCTGACGCATCGTGCAACGCAGTGGAACGCTAAGGAAGAAAGTTAAATCTAACGGCAACCATATTTAGAAGAAACGTTTTAATCCCGATGATAAGGATGATTAGTAATCAACGACCACGATCGATAAAGCTGCTCAGCTAAAACCACTCTTACTAGCGCATGCGGCAACGTTAGTGCTGACAAAGACCAGGTTAAATCGGCTCTTTGTTTCACCTCTTTAGATAGACCATCCGCGCCACCAATAATAAGCGCAACATCACGACCTGAACCCGTCCAATCAGCCATTTGATCCGCGAGTTTTCGGGTTGTCCATGACTTACCATTTTCATCTAAGGCAATCACAGTGCAGTATTTAGGGATCGAATGCAAAATACGTTCAGACTCTTCGGCAATAGCACGTTTTAGATCACTATTCTTAGAACGCCGACCCGGAGGGATTTCTTTTAGTATCGGCGTAAATTCTTTCGGCAAACGTTTAATAAATTCATCATAACCACTACTTACCCAAGCAGGCATTTTCTGACCTACTGCAAGAATATGGATATGCATAACTTGCTTAAAACCTAGAGGCCGTTGTCATCATCAACTGGACGACCTTCTACACTCCATAATTTTTCAAGATTATAAAAGTCCCGCACTTGTGGCACCATGATATGCACAACCACATCACCCAGATCGATAAGAATCCATTCGCCGGGGTTCTCACCTTCCTGCCCTACTACACTCATACCGGCTTTTTTCGCTTCAACCACCACGCTGTTAGCAAGCGCCTTAACCTGACGAGTTGTACTGCCGCTGGCAATAATCATATGGTCGGTAAAGTTACTCATTCCTTGAACGTCGAGCACTTTAACATCTACCGCCTTAACGTCTTCCAGTGCCTCGACAACAACCTGACTCATTTCACTTATATTTAATTGCATTGATACAACCTATTTTCCTGTATGTATTCGACTACTGGCTTTTCCAGCAACCTATCTACTGATGCAGCTGTTTCCAGCGCCTCTCTCACTTGCGTTGATGATGTCGGTAAATCACAATTTAAGCCTGTAATAACAGAACCCGATAAACTCTCAGGCTTATCACAACGACCTCGTTCAGCGAGTAATTTAGCTAACTCACCTTCATTTACTATTTTCTCACCAATTCGACCCACTACAACAATGTGCGCCAACTCAAAAATTTGTTGCCATTGATACCATGCCAACAAACCATTAAATGCATCGACTCCAACAATAAAAAACAAACTGTCATTGGGATGTTCGCGACGTAATTCTTGTAAACTATCCACGCTATATGACGGCGCATCACGATGTAGTTCACGATCATCCACAGCTAACAGCTGATGGTTTTCTACCACCAACTTCAACATAGCCAGACGATGTTCCGCAGCAACTTGAGGTGCTGATCGAGTTGGTGATTGCTGACAAGGCATTAAACGAACTTCATCAAGCTGAAGAGAGGCTAAAACAGTTAAAGCGACCTGAACATGAGCGCGATGAACGGGATCAAAACTGCCACCCAGAATACCGATTGATGCCATTAAGCCAACGCCATCACATCAACCGCGAATATGACCATCACCAATCACGATATATTTCTGCGACGTCAGTCCTTCTAAACCAACCGGACCACGTGCATGAATTTTGTCTGTACTGATACCAATTTCAGCACCTAAGCCATATTCAAAACCATCCGCAAAACGGGTTGAGGCGTTAATCATCACCGAGCTTGAATCAACCTCATTAATGAAACGTCGTGCACGAGTAATATTTTCACTCATAATTGCTTCTGTGTGACCCGAGCTATGTGCATGAATATGATCAATCGCGGCATCCATATCATCAACAACACGAATGGATAAAATAGGTGCAAGATATTCTTCATCCCAATCCGCATCGGTGGCGGCAATCGCAGCAGCAACTATTGCGCAAGTTTTTTCACAGCCACGTAATTCAACCTCTTTCTCAGCGTATTGCTCAGCTAAAACAGGTAGTATTTGTGCTGCAATACCTTCAGCAACCAATAAGGTTTCCATGGTATTACAAGTACCATAGCGTTGTGTTTTTGCATTCACCGCAACTGCCACCGCTTTATCAAAATCAGCTTTGTCATCAATGTAAACATGACAAACACCGTGCAAATGTTTAATCACTGGCACGCGCGCGTCATCGGTAATACGTTCAATTAAACCCTTACCACCGCGAGGTACAATCACATCGACAAATTCGCTCATGGTGATTAGCTCACCCACTGCAGCGCGATCAGTGACTTCAATAACTTGTACTGCTTCTGCAGGCAAACCGGCATCGGCAAGCCCTTGTCTAACACAGGCAGCTATTGCTTGATTAGAATGAAATGCTTCTGAACCACCACGCAAAATCGCTGCATTGCCTGACTTCAAGCAAAGCGCTGCAGCATCTGCCGTTACATTAGGCCGTGATTCATAAATAATGCCGATCACGCCAAGTGGTACGCGCATTTTACCAATCTGCAAACCACTAGGTTGGTATTTCATATCTTCAATTTCACCAATAGGATCGGGCAATGCGGCCACCTGACGCAGTCCTTCCGCCATGCCATCGATGCGCTCATCATTCAGTTCAAGACGATCCAGTAAAGCATCATCAAGACCATTTTTACGGCCAGAATCCATATCCTGCGCATTCGCAGCTAATAGGCTTGCGCGTGATGCTAGTAATGCATCGGCAATCGCAGACAAAGCAGCGTTCTTTTGACCCGTATTCGCACGCGCCATTTCACGAGAAGCTTTGCGCGCACGCATACCTAATTCACGCATATAAGCGACAATATCAGTTGATGAATCTTTTAAATTTGTTTGCATAATCTTGTTTCTCAAATCTTTACATAGCCTGACTACGAACCGTGCTACGTTGTAAACTCATCGCCGCGTTCAAACCAGCTAAAGCAAGGCATAATTGTAACAATTCATCCCACACATTGCCCGCCGATTGACCTTTTATTACCCGATCAATACGCGCTGAGGCGATCATCAGCCCTTGCCAGCGACGCGGACCATATTTCATTAAAACATTCTTAATCAATGCCTTACGCTTCTGCCAAACCCGATATTGGGTTAAAACTTGCTCTAACTTCGCCGGATCGGGTCGCCCATTCGGCGAGGCACTTTCACCCGCCATTTTGGCTAAAGATCGTATTTCACGCGATAAAACCCACAAAACCAGTACCGGTTCGACACCTTCGTCACGTAAACGATTCAACATTCTTTGTGTATAAGCGGCATCACCTGACAGGGCAGTGTCGACTAATCGGTAGATATCAAAGCGCGCATTATCGGTCACTGCATCATCAATATCATCGAGCGTAATTGGTCCCTCGCCATGCAACAACAACAGCTTTTCAATCTCCTGCGCTGCCGCCATGAGGTTGCCTTCGATACGTTGGCTGAGTAATTCCACTGCGGCTGCTTCAGGCTGCAAACCTTTGGTTCGCATACGCGTACTTATCCAGCTCACTAATCGATTGCTATCCAGTGGCCAAATAACGATATTCTTACCAATCTTATCCATCGACTTATGCCATTTTGTCTTGGAAATACTCGCTTCAAGCTTGCCAGTAATAATCAATAATATGGTGTCTTCTGGAGGATTTTCTGACCAAGCCTGTAGCACTTTACGACCAGTATCACCTGGCTTTCCGGTTGGCAGGCGCAATTCAATTACGCGTTGCTCAGCAAACAGGGAAAGTGCATTGGCAGCATCATTAAGCGCATTCCAGTCGAAACTGCGATCAACGTGCATAACCTGACGTTCGGTAAAACCTTTTTGTTTCGCGGCGTGACGGATCGCATCAGCGGCTTCCTGTACTAGCAGGGTTTCATCACCACTGAGGATATAAACGGGGGCGAGTTCACCTTGTAGGTGAGAGTCTAGCTGTCCAGCATCGAGCTTCATTTAGCCGCGGCGGTAAGACTGTAGACGTCGTAATATTTGGCGGGCTAAATCACGTTCCATTTCAATTCGAAAACGCGCTTCTTCATTGCCTTTACCCAAGACATTATCTCGATCGTAAGTATAATCACGAAGCTGACGCAGGGTTTGCGGTGCTAATAAAACCTTACCTTGACGGTCTTGCAAACTAACACTTAATGAATATATCAGCTCGTATTCAGCCGTTTTACCAGATGCGCCTGAAACCGAAAGTAAACGTCTTCTATAGTTAGTACCAGATACCTTCAATACAACTTGAGAAGCGCTGGCTTTGTCTACCACCTCAACGCCATTAGCACGTAAACTACGGCGAAGTTCTAAACCCAAGCCAGAGTACTTTGATGTACCTTCTAGATACATACGCTGCAGATCAGCAGGTAGGTCAATATTACCGCGTAGGTGGAATCCACAACCAGCAAGCAGTAACAGTGTCGAAACCAGTATTAAGCGTAAAACGTTCATAATCTCTCCCATTGCCGCCAAGTTATCACGACACAACGATATTCACCAGCCTACCAGGCACTACAATTACCTTACGCACGGTCTTGCCTTCCGTATGACGCATCACATGCTCATCAGCAAGTGCTTGTTCTTCAATGGCATCTTTATTTGCATCCGCTGGAACACTGATTTTTGCGCGTAACTTACCATTTACCTGTACCACTAGTTCGAGTGTATCTCTCACCAGTGCATCCGCATCAACTGATGGCCAGCTAGCATCAATCATGGCTTCTTTATGACCACGTTGCTGCCATAACTCATGAGTAATATGCGGCACAATCGGTGCTAACAAACTAAGTAGAATATCCACACCTTCTGCTTGTAATGCTTCTTTACCCGTCGCATCAAGTTTATCCAGATCAGATAACAGATTGAGCATTTTCATACCCGCGGCAACGACGGTATTAAATTGGTATTTTTCAACATCGTAATTCGCTTGTTCTAACAAGCTATGTAATTCACTACGTTGCTTACGAACTTCCGCATCAGCCTTTGACCAATCCATATCACTTATCTGTGGTGCATCAATAGCTAATTTCCACAAACGACGTAAGAAACGTGAGGCGCCTTCAACCGCATCGTCATTCCATTCCAATGATTGCTCCGGTGGTGCAGCAAACATTGTAAATAAACGTACCGTATCCGCGCCATATTTTTTGATTAATTCTTGCGGGTCAACCGTGTTGCCTTTTGACTTAGACATTTTAGTGCCGTCTTTTAGCACCATGCCCTGCGTCAATAAGCGTTTAAACGGTTCGTTAGGTAACTTAATATCCAGATCCGCAACCTCGGGGATCACATCACGCATTAGCTTGTTATAAAAACGCGCATAAAGCAGATGTAAAATCGCGTGTTCAATACCACCGACGTATTGATCGACCGGTAGCCAGTAAGCGGCACGTTCATCTAACATAGCCTTGTCATTATCTTTACAGGCATAGCGCGCGTAGTACCACGATGATTCCATAAAGGTATCAAAGGTATCCGTTTCACGTTCCGCCTTACCACCACAACTCGGGCAAGTGGTTTCATAAAATTCTGGCATCTTTTTAATTGGTGAACCGACACCATCAAAATCTATATCGGTGGGTAAGACAACGGGTAACTGATCTTCCGGTACTGTCACTTCGCCACACGATGGGCAATTAATCATCGGGATCGGTGTGCCCCAATAACGCTGACGTGAAACACCCCAGTCACGCAGACGGAAGTTTACTTTTACTTCACCTTTATTTTGTGAGGACAAATGATCAGAAATGGCTTTAAACGCAGCCTTAAAGTCCATGCCATCAAAGTCACCTGAATCAAAACAAACACCCTTTTCAGTGTAAGCTGCTTTAGATAAATCTACGTCAGCTCCATCAGCCGGTTTAATCACTTGCTTGATAGGTAAATCGTATTTATATGCAAATTCAAAATCACGTTGGTCATGTGCAGGGACAGCCATCACTGCGCCTTCGCCATAGCCCATTAAAACAAAGTTGGCAGCAAACACTGGCACTTCATTTCCACTGATGGGGTGCGTTGCTTTCAATCCTGTATCAACGCCCTTCTTCTCCATGGTCTCCATGGCAGCTTCAGAGGTTTCCATTACCTTACATTCATCAATGAAAGTGGCGAGATCAGCATTATCTTTTGCTGCTTGCATCGCTAAAGGATGCTCAGGAGCAACGGCTACATAACTCACACCCATCAATGTATCAGGACGAGTGGTAAACACTTTTAACGGCTCACCGTTAACTTCAAAAACAACCTCAACACCTTCTGAACGACCGATCCAGTTGCGTTGCATGGTGCGGACTTGTTCTGGCCATTCATTTAATTCGTCTAAATCGGCTAATAGCTCATCGGCATAAGCAGTAATTTTCATGAAGTACTGCGGAATTTCTTTTTTCTCAACCGCAGTATCGCAACGCCAGCAACAGCCATCAATGACCTGTTCGTTTGCCAATACCGTCATGTCGTTTGGACACCAATTCACCGGAGCGGTCTTTTTGTAAACCAAGCCTTTCTCATACAACTTGGTGAACAGCCATTGCTCCCAACGATAATAGTCTTGATGACAGGTGGCTAATTCCCGATCCCAGTCGTAGGCAAAGCCTAAGCGACCAAGCTGGTCACGCATATAGTCGATATTTTCATACGTCCACTTAGCGGGTGCGACCTTGTTCTTAATCGCCGCATTCTCAGCGGGCAAGCCAAAGGCATCCCAACCCATTGGCTGCATCACATTTTTACCGCACATCCGCTGATACCGGCTGATCACATCACCAATGGTGTAGTTACGAACATGCCCCATGTGTAAGCGACCACTAGGATAAGGGAACATTGATAGGCAGTAGAACTTCTCTCGTTTAGGGTCTTCTACTGCGCGAAAACATGCATTCTCCTGCCAATAATCACGGGCAGTCTGCTCAATCTGTTGCGGTTCGTAAGGGGTATTTTCCATGGTCTTTCTACAGCCAATATTCAAAGGGCGTAAGGATACCGAATTGACGAAAAAACCGCCATTAT
>JALTKP010000219.1 GCA_027078075.1 Gammaproteobacteria bacterium
CCCTTATCTTTTTTTTTTTTTTAATGCCGCACAGCAAGTTGATCCCCAAGTCCGCCAAATTCGACAAGAACATCATTAGCGAGCAATAAGAATCGCATACGGCCTGATTTATCTGACTCAGCATTCAGGCACTGCATTAAAACCTGCTTGTAACGGTTGTTAGGGCCAAAGGGTTCGACAGCTTGTTTATTTTCCCCATCTTTAACAAAAACACCCGCCTTACGAAATGCCGATCTTGGCATTCTGCTTGCGCCTGCCTTATAAAAATAACCAAGCATTGTCCTTCTTGAAGATTGACCCTCAGGGCTAAGTTCAGGCAAGTAAGTAAGGCCACCACTGTAGCGAAGCCTACAATTGACAACATTCTTTAGTGGGTGTCTTGTTATTTCAGCGTCAATGCTGATTTTCATGAATTCGCCATCACGCTTAATAGTTGCGCTTCCCTTTGCTGGCTCCATTGGCAATGACCAATTATTTGCGTATTTTTTAAGCTCCCAATCCCCCTCCCATGAAGGGTCAAGCAGGTGGGTCGTACTTTTCATTCTTTCCGGAACCCATTCGTGATAACCAATACGGTGAATAAGAAAAACAGCCCATCGAGCATCTTCCTTTAAATAATGTTCAATTTCTTCATTCTCTTTTTCAATAAATGCACCGTTCCAAGGAAAGTCGAAATTATCTAGTCCGGTGTAAAAATCTCTGCTGCCACCATAGTACAACTCACTGCCCCAAGTTAGATACCCTGGCGTCATCGGAGTTCGATTAAGACGCAGGTAGGCAAAAGAATCTGTTTTCCAAGCTGCCTCATTACTACGATGAAAAGTAAATGCTCGTGTGCCGTACACCTTTTTACCGGGTGCCTTAGGATTTTGATAAGCAGGTGCAAAACCAATTTCTTTTAATCGGCTCATTGCAATTGCTTTCTTTTCTGTATCCGAATCACAAGTTGATTCTATTTTGGTTCGATCAAAAGCGCTGGTCGCATCACACTGACGCATGATGACTTCTGCCACTAAATCTCTGCGTCGTATCGCCCCATACATAACTGGTAACCACGCTTCATTGAATGAACGATATACCTTCTGATACTTTTCATACGCCTCAAGTATTTCCTTCGTACAAGCCTCTTCATCGATTATGTCTTGTCTAACGTGTTCTGGTGTCGGTAGTGTCCCTTCAGGATCACCCTCTATAATGCATGCCTCGGTATTATTACTCACAGTCAGTGCTTCAACCTTAGCAACATCACTGCGTAGCAGCCATACATCAATGAATCCCAGTCCATCTACCTTGAGGGTTGATTTAAAATCAAAGCTTTGCGCCATTCCCTGTGTCCACAAAGTGTTGGCACATAAGAATATAAAGAAAAGAATATTTTTTATTTGTATATTCATATTGAGCATATTATTGATAATCTTTTATTTGACCAATAAAGGAAAAAACGAGATTTCAAATATCCACTTTTTCGTGTTTCCAGTCAACTCACTCAACTTAGCGTTATCTTTCTTATTATGTCTGCCTTCGCCACCGCAAGCAGACATAAAACGTAGCCCTACGCTCTAATATTATTACTAATTTCTTTTACCTGTATTGTCTATTGAAATAACCGACTTCCTTATTTCTGTCGATGATGTTCTTGGGTTGTATTTAACTTGAACAACTTTCCTGCCTTGTTCTTCCATATAATCTTCGACACCTTTATTATGAGGTTTCCTTCCCCAATCTTCACCAATAACAAAAATATCAGCTTTAACTTCCTTACACACAGTTAAGTAATCAAGTTCATGGTATGGCATAACAATATCGACACAACCTAAGGCATTAAGCATTTCAATTCGTTGATCGAGCGGAATAACTGGGACATTTGGTTTATACAGCATCACGACCTCATCTGAGGCAACGCCCACTGCTACTGTGTCACCAAGTGACTTACAATATTCCAGTAAAGCAAGATGCCCCACATGTAATAAATCAAAAGTACCAACCGTATATACAACCATTATATTTTTTCATATCCCAGATAAAAGTGATTTTTGTGAATATTCTTTGTCAAGAACGTTATTTTCTACAGAAGTTTCCAGCCATAGATTGCGGTTATCCCAAGAGTATAAATAGCAAGGATATAAACGTTAATTGGATTACCAGAAAGCTTGGGGGTTTTTATTTGTGACACATTCAAAGCAGCAAGGGTAAGACCACTCGCATACAGAATTACCGTAAATACGCTTCCACTAAAAACGCCTTCCAATAAAAAAACGGCAACGAGTATTATATTATTATTATCAAGAGCCAACCCGGTGTATTTCGTTCCACCCGCAAGACCAAAGGTACTAAAATAACTCAACCGTATTGCACTGGCAGCCAGCATTAAAAAAGCACCGATTAAAAATAGCGGCTCAAATTTTCCATAGCTCAATAAAAGAACAGCCGGCGCAACCCCATAGCTAACAATGTCGATTAGAACATCGAGTTGCCCACCAAAAGCACGATCGTTTCCTGTTCGTCCTTTCATTCTTCGTGCAATAAGACCATCTGCCCAGTCAAAGGCGACCGCCCATATCATGCCAATCATTGCGGCGGAATAAACACCCAAAATACTGAAGTAAATAGCTAAAAGCGTGCAAGCCAACCCAGCAAGTGAACATAAGTTTGGCAAATCTTTTACAAAAGAAAGAATGCTAGGCTGCGACACCCGAGTTTCTACATTGTCTGTAGCCATAATCATTCCAATTTAATATCTTGATAGAGTTGTCGGTATAATGAAAATACCCACCGTGATTGCATATATTTGCTGCGTATCTATTACTAGATACGTACTAAAATATGATCTAAGAGATGTCGTGACTTAGGAAGCTTTGAATTAAAATCGTCTTCAGGATGATGATAGCCAATAGCCAAGGCAACATCGCATTGATAGCCATCAAGCTCTTTTTTAAACTCTTGGTTAACTAAATCAGTATCAATGCCTTCCATCGGTGTTGAATCAACTTTGAGGCGCGCTAAAGTGTGTAAGGTGTTTCCAAGAGCAAGATAAGTTTGTGCTTTTGTCCAATTACTTGTGTTTCCTGTTTCATCCGTATTCATCTCGGCGAAAACAAAGACTCCAAAGGCATTTTCTCTGTCTTCTGGTTTGGTTCGTTTGTCTTCAATACCTTTATCTACTACTTTGGCATAATCATCACGTGTGTAACGTGGGTTATAAGCAAAGAGAATAATTTGTGAACTGTCAAAAACATGGTACTGATTATATTGATGTTTCTGAGCAAACGTTTTGCTCATTCGTTGTTTTGCTTCTTCACTTTCAATAACCACAAACTTCCATGGTTGAGAATTAATCGATGATGGAGAGAGACGCATTGCCTCAAAGAGCACATCAAGATCCTCTTGAGGAATTTTTCTGCTGGCGTCATATTTCTTAGTGGCATGCCGCCAAAGGAGAGTTTCGATAACTGGATGAATCATAAACATTCCTAAAAATTAGTTTGATATGATTCATTTATAGACAAAATAAAAGGCACCACATGCCCCCATTTGGTCTTATAGTATACATCATTAACGTCTAATATTCTGATTATTCTATATATTTATGAATAAGTGACAATGTTCACAAAGGTTACATCTCTAGTACCTGATTTATCTTTGCATAACGTTCTACATCAAGGGGTTGCGAAAAAATACGTCTCTGGTACCTATTTATTCTTTATTAAAGTCAGGCTTCTCTTCGCGAATTAGCATATCCATGAATTTGTTAAACCTCCTCTGTCTGGTTTCCGGTTTCTTTGCGGACTCCAAACCGTAAGCAATTACGTAGCGATTGGATTTACTT
>JALTKP010000220.1 GCA_027078075.1 Gammaproteobacteria bacterium
CAATAATGCGTTTTTTCAGTAATACCGGATTACCATTACGTTCTTTATACAACCGTGAACCAGCGGGAACTCGCCCAGCTAAAGCGGCCTGTATATCTGCTTTACCATCAACGGCTCGATACTCTAGTGTTGCAGTCGCACCTAAAATATCAACGGCTTGCTGAGGATCCTGTAAACCGGGTAATTGGATCACAATACGTGAATCGCCTTGCTGCTGGATTACTGGCTCTGCAACACCAATTTCATTCACCCGGTTACGCAAGGTTGAGAGGTTTTGTTGCATAGCGAATTTTTTAACACTTACCTGCTCATCTTTACTAAGACGTGCTGTTAAATAAAATTCACCATCACGCTCATCTTCTTTGAATGTTAACGTTTTGTATTCATCACTTAATACATCGAGCCCTTTGCTACGTTTATCCTCATCACGGAATTTGATTTCCACGCCACCATTTTCTTTTTCTGTTGCAGCAACACGGTAGGCACGCAGATAACGAATTTTTTCTGAACGTAATGTCGTCGTCACGTCACTAACATAACGCTCTTCCGCTAAGCGTACTGCAGCATCCATATCTACTTCCATTAAGAAGTAAACACCACCACGTAAATCCAACCCTAAATACATTGGCAATGCATTTAATGACTGCAACCACTGCGGCGTTGAAGGAACCAAATTCAATGCCACTGCATATTTATTTCTAGTCCCTTGTGACGCAAATTTATCTTTCAATAAATCTTTTGCCTTTAACTGTGTTTCATTTTCATCGAAACGAACCACAATGCGGTTGTTCTTTGCTTCTATATTCAGATATTTAATCGATTGCGCTTCAAGAAAATCCTTCACTTCATCGTCAAGTGTTTCTTCAAGTGTAATTCCCGCTTTTGCAGGACTTATCTGAACAGCTGGCTGACCCGGGTAAATATTCGGTACAGCGTAAAGCGTGCCGATAATCAGCACGAATAAAATAAGCAGGTACTTCCACAGAGGATATTGGTTCATGGTCTCGCTTCGTTAGTAGTTTTAAGACTTACAGATTTTTTATGGTGCCTTTAGGCAAGGTCGATGAAATTGCCTGACGTTGCATACGTACTACCATGTTATCTGCAATTTCAACTTCAACATTGTCTTCAGAAATTTTTGTGATCTTGCCGTAAATACCACCGTTAGTCACAACTTCGTCACCCTTGGCTAATTCAGAAACCATTTTGCGATGTTCTTTAGCACGTTTAGTTTGAGGACGAATTAACAAAAAATAAAATACAGCAAAAATAGCGACCATAATAAACAACTGTTCTGCACCGGCACCTTGTGGTGCAGCTACCGCGCCTTCTGCCATGGCTTGATCAATAAAGAAACTCATTTTGATACCCTTCTATATAAAGTGATGTAAATTTGCGCGCTATTATGACACAGCCTTTGTGGTTTAGGCGCCTTTTGAGAGGAAATCTGCTGCAAAATCAGCAAATGTGCCCGCTTCAATGGCTGATCGCATAGTTTTCATAAGATTTTGATAATAATGGAGATTATGAACCGTATTCAAGCGTGAGCCCAAAATCTCACCTGACTTCTGTAAATGGTACAAATAAGCACGGCTGTAATTTTGACAGGTATAGCAGTCACATTCGGGATCAAGTGGCGCTGTATCATCACGATAACGGGCATTTTTAAGCCTTACCACACCCTCGCTAGTGAATAAATGACCATTTCGGGCATTTCGAGTTGGCATCACACAATCGAACATATCCACACCACGAGCTACGGCTTCAACCAGATCTTCTGGCGTTCCAACACCCATTAAATAGCGAGGACGATCTGCTGGCATTTTTTCAGCGATATTGTCCAACATCGCCATCATTTCACCTTTGGGCTCACCCACCGACAAACCACCAATCGCATAACCGTCAAACCCAATATCGACTAAGCCGGCTAACGACTCATCACGTAATGGAGAATGCATGCCACCCTGAATAATGCCGAATAAAGCAGCAGGGTTATCACCATGCGCTTTTTTACTTCGTTGTGCCCAACGTAATGACAACTCCATTGAAGTACGCGCTTCCTGCTCAGTGGCGGGATACGCCGTACATTCGTCAAAAATCATCACAATGTCTGCACCTAAATCTCGCTGCACTTGCATAGACTCTTCCGGCCCCATAAAAATTTTGTCGCCATTGACGGGGGAGCGAAAATGTACACCCTCTTCAGTAATTTTGCGTAAATCACCTAATGACCAAACCTGAAAACCACCCGAATCAGTTAAAATTGGCCCATCCCAATGCATAAAATCATGCAAGTCACCGTGCTTTTTAATAACCTCGGTACCTGGGCGCAACATCAAATGAAACGTATTGCCAAGAATGATTTCAGCGCCAATACTACGTAATTCTTCCGGCGTCATCGTTTTGACCGTACCGTAAGTTCCCACTGGCATAAAAACGGGTGTTTGTACTGTGCCACGTTCGAATATTAACTCACCGCGTCGGGCAAGACCGTCTGTCGTTTTCAAATCAAACTTCATAAAAATCTCAATTAATCATCTTAAATAATTATACGTCAGGCATTTCAGCTTATGAATCACTCTTAGCGCCACGGAGAAACATCGCATCACCGTAACTAAAAAAACGATATTTCTCGTCAATGGCATGCTGATAGGCTTGAAGAATAAATTCTCGCCCAGCAAAGGCACTCACCAACATTAACAAAGTTGATTCTGATAAATGAAAATTAGTCAGAATCGCATCCACAACCTGAAATTGGTAGCCAGGATAAATAAAGATATCCGTCTCCCCCGCATATACTTCCAAGGTGCCACTACGTGCTGCTGTTTCCAGCGAACGTACACTGGTTGTTCCTACTGCTATCACACGGCCACCACGCGCTTTGGTCGCTCTAATAGCATCAACTGTCGCTTCGCTTACTTCCAGATATTCACTGTGCATTTCATGTTCACGGATATCATCCGTACGAACAGGCTGGTAAGTGCCGGCACCAACATGCAGCGTCACTTCAGCGATTTCAATGCCTTGTTGCTTTATTTTTTCCAACAAATTAGCATCAAAATGCAAACCTGCTGTGGGTGCCGCAACTGCGCCAAGTTTAGAAGCATAAACGGTTTGGTAACGTTCTTGATCTACCTGATTATCATCACGACTAATATATGGTGGCAATGGCATATGACCGACACTATCAATCACCGCCATCGCATTTTTTTCATCCGGAAAACCTAACTTAAATAAGGCGCCCTGCCGTTCAAGCATTTCAACCTCAATTCCGTTTTCCAAGATGATTTTACTGCCTGGTTTGGGCGATTTACTGGCTCGTATATTTGCTAATACTTCCTGATGATTAATGACCCGCTCAATCAGGATTTCAACTTTACCACCGGTCGCTTTGTGGGCTAGCAGCCGGGCAGGAATAACACGGGTATTATTAAAAACGAGTAAATCGCCTTTATTCAATAATGTAGAAAAATCAGTGAATTTTTTATCCTGAATCTGCCCTGAATTTGGCTCCAAACACAACAAACGACTACCATTGCGCTCAGCTGTAGGCTGTTGGGCAATTAACTCATCGGGAAGATCAAAACTGAAATCTGAACGCTGCATGCGCGGGATTCTAACAAACTGGCGGCGTAGAAACCCAAAAAAATACATTTAGGCTGAAAATGAGCTTGAGCAAAAGTCTAAATGCTATACACTACGCCACTCTTCCAATGCCAGAGTGATGAAATTGGTAGACATGAGGGATTCAAAATCCCTTGTTCGCAAGAACGTGCCGGTTCGAGTCCGGCCTCTGGTACCATCTTTTTTCATTTGGTCGG
>JALTKP010000221.1 GCA_027078075.1 Gammaproteobacteria bacterium
TGATCATCGTTCTTTATACCTCATTAGGCTTAAGCCCGTTTCTCGAGCACCAATTCTTTGGTGGTGATATGCGTAGTTGGCTAACTAATGAAGCGGGCATTAGTTTCGACCAACGCAACTCAATTGTGGTTGGTTTGGCAATGGGCTTTGCAGTGATTCCAACGATTTTCTCAATTGCCGAAGATGCTATTTACAGCGTACCGAAAAGTTTGACACACAGCTCTTTGGCGCTGGGTGCTACGCCTTGGCAAACTATGTGGCGGGTTGTGTTGTTGACAGCAAGCCCCGGTATTTTTTCAGCGATTATGATTGGTTTTGGTCGTGCTGTTGGTGAAACCATGATTGTATTAATGGCAACTGGCAATACACCAATTATGGACTTCAATATTTTTGAAGGTATGCGTACGTTGTCAGCCAATATCGCGGTTGAAGTACCAGAGTCAGAAGTGGGCAGCACGCATTATCGCGTATTGTTCCTCGCGGCATTGGTGTTATTTAGTTTCACCTTTTTCTTTAATACGATTGCCGAGCTGGTTCGTCAGCGCCTGCGTCGTAAGTACAGTAGTTTATAGGGGTTGACGGTGGCTAAACCAACAATCGTAGAATGGGTGAAAGGTGGTAGTCCTTGGATCTGGCTGAGTGCGGCTGCGGTTAGCATCAGCTTAATTATGGTGTTTGGATTATTGCTCTTGATTGGTTTACGTGGCCTAGGTTATTTCTGGCCAGCAGATGTACTGCAAGTAAAATATCAACAGTCACCAACTGAAATTGTACAGTTGGTGGGCGAAGTGCAAAGTGTAGAAACAGTTAATGCGGAACGAGTTCGTGAAGCAGGTGGTTTTGTTCCTGAGGGTGACGAAACAGTAACACGTGTACTTCTTAAAATAGGTAATCGTGATATTAACGGTCTGGATTTTCGCTGGATTAACCAACATGACATCCTTAGTGAAGCTCGCCCAGAAAATATGATTGTGTTGGAAAGACGTGAATGGGGTAATTTTTATGGTTACCTTGAAGCTATAAAAGTTAAAGGCGACGTTCTTGCTGATGGTGTAGACGCATGGCCGGTTTTTCTTGAACGGCTAGAAAAGACGATTGATATATTTTATCAAATAAAAGGCATTCAAGTCGGTGCAATTGGCGCTATTAACTATGAGATAGAAGAACTAAGGCTGGCTAAAAGGCGTTTAGAATTAGATGGTGTTACAAAGGCATCTGCATACGAAGAAATTAAGCAGCAGCGTGATGCATTAAACCAGCAATACCAATTACTGCAAAAAGATCTAGAAGTACTCTATCGTGATATAGAACAAGATAGTGCAGTATTAAAAACAGTTGACGGTCATGAGATTGATTTAGCCTTATCAAAAATTGTACGTGGCTTTAAACCTAATGCGATGAGTATCCCTACCAAGATACTTCATTATTTTGAAAAGCTTTGGGAATTTGTCAGTGATGAGCCGCGTGAAGCGAACACAGAAGGCGGGATATTCCCTGCTATCTTCGGTACGGTAATGCTTGTCATTATTATGTCTATTATAGTAACCCCTTTGGGTGTGATCGCGGCAGTATATTTGCGTGAATATGCTAAACAAGGACCGACAACACGATTAATCCGTATTGCAGTGAATAATTTAGCGGGTGTGCCTTCGATTGTTTATGGTGTATTTGGTTTAGGCTTCTTTGTTTATTTTCTTGGCGGTAATATTGATCAACTGTTTTACCCTGAAGCCTTACCGTCACCGACGTTTGGTACACCAGGTATTTTATGGTCAGCACTGACGCTGGCTTTATTAACATTGCCGGTTGTAATTGTTGCAACTGAAGAAGGTTTAGCGCGTATCCCTCGTTCCATTCGTGAAGGTAGTATGGCGTTAGGTGCAACCAAAGCAGAAACTTTGTGGCGTATTGTTTTACCGATGGCAAGCCCTGCATTAATGACAGGGATGATTCTTGCCGTTGCACGAGCAGCAGGTGAAGTGGCGCCATTAATGTTGGTGGGTGTGGTGAAATTGGCACCGTCTTTACCACTTGATTTTAATTCACCTTTTATTCATTTAGATCGTAAATTTATGCATCTGGGTTTTCATATCTATGATGTCGGTTTTCAAAGCCCAAATGTCGAAGCCGCACGACCACTTGTATATGCAACAGCATTATTACTAGTGGTGGTTATTGTGTCACTTAACCTTACAGCAATTTGGGTTCGTAACCATCTTCGTGAGAAATATAAATCATTGGAATAATGTGATGACTGAAACAACATTAACACATGCTATTGATATGGATGCGATTGGTCGCAGTGATGTCACAGGGCAACTTGCTGACGAAAGCATTCGTATCGAAACAAAGAATCTTAATTTATATTATGGTGAAAAGCAGGCGCTGGATAATATTAGTCTGGTGATTCCGCAGAATCGTGTTTCTGCCTTTATTGGCCCTAGTGGTTGTGGTAAATCAACTTTATTGCGTTGCTTTAATCGTATGAACGATTTAGTTGATGGCGTGCGTATTGAAGGTGATGTATTGCTTGAAGGTGAGAATATTTACGATAAGTCAGTCAATATCGCAAATCTTCGTCAACGTGTTGGTATGGTTTTTCAAAAACCAAACCCATTCCCAAAATCAATTTACGAAAATGTTGCTTATGGTTTACGTTTGCAAGGTGTAAAGAGCCGACGTATTCTTGATGAAGCGATAGAAACAGCGTTGAAAGGCGCTGCACTCTGGGATGAAGTAAAAGATCGTTTACATGAAAATGCTTTGGGTATGTCTGGAGGTCAGCAACAACGTTTGGTGATTGCACGTGCCATTGCGATTGAGCCAGAAGTTTTATTACTTGATGAGCCAGCCTCTGCACTTGATCCGATTTCCACATTGAAGATTGAAGAATTAATTAACGAGCTTAAAGCCCGTTACACGATTGTTATCGTAACGCACAATATGCAACAGGCCGCGCGAGTGTCCGATTACACTGCATTTATGTATATGGGTAAGATGATTGAGTTTAGTGATACAAAATCACTCTTTACCAACCCATCTATGAAGCAAACAGAAGATTATATAACCGGTCGTTACGGCTAAGACATTCTAGGGATAATTGTTATGAATAAAAGTGATTTAGGAAAACATATTTCTCAACAGTTCAACACAGAGCTGGAAGATGTGCGTAATCGCGTTTTAACGATGGGTGGTTTGGTCGAACAACAACTAACAGATGCAATTAAGGCTTTAGTTGAACGTGATAAGAGTCTGAGTGAAAGCGTTATTCAAAATGATTACAAAGTAAATCAAATGGAAGTGGCGATTGATGAAGAGTGCACGCAAATTATTGCACGTCGTCAACCTGCTGCGAGTGATTTACGTTTAGTGATGGCGGTGATTAAAACCATTACAGATCTTGAACGGATTGGTGATGAGGCAGAGCGTTTTGCAAAAATGACCATGCAACATACCAATGAGCAAGCAGCTTCAAGGCATTTCGGTAGTATCGAGACAATGGGCGAGTTAGTTAGACAAATGTTGCATGGCGCGCTAGATGCTTTTGCGCGTATGGATGTTGATGCTGCAAGAAAAACCTGGCTGGAAGATAAGAAAATTGATAAACAATACGAAAGTATCACACGTGAATTAATTACTTATATGATGGAAGATCCACGCTCTATTCCTTGGGCATTAGACGTACTTTGGGCAGCACGTGCATTAGAACGTATTGGTGATCGTTCAACCAATATTTGTGAGTATGTGATTTATTTTGTTAAGGGTAAAGACGTTCGTCATACATCGTTAGAAAAAATGCAGAATGAACTAGATCAAGAAGATTAATGATTAGCCATTTTTCTGAGCAGCAAAATCAAGTAAGCGTTGAATAGGTTTAATTGCCTTAGTTTGGATAATCGGGTCAATGTGAATTTCGTTACCACCACTCTCTAGTACGTCAACAAGGTTACGCAGGTTATTCATTGCCATCCATGGGCAATGAGCACAGCTCTGGCAGGTCGCGCCGTCACCACCACTGGGGGCTTCAATAAATATTTTGTCAGGTGCCGCTTGTTTCATCTTATAAAAAATACCGTTATCAGTGGCAACAATAAAGTGCGAGTTATCCATTTTTGCGGCAGCTTTTATGAGCCCGGTTGTTGAGCTAACAACATCAGCAAGATCAACAACAGCCGCAGGTGATTCTGGGTGGACCAACACAGCAGCATCAGGATATTGCTGTTTCATGTTGGCAAGTTCCTGAGCACGAAATTCATCGTGCACAACACAGCTACCTTGCCAGAGTAAAATATCTGCACCGGATAATTTTTTTATGTAACCACCTAAATGTCGATCAGGTGCCCAGATAATTTTTTCGCCGCGTTCTACTAAGTGGGTTATGACATCCACAGCAATCCCCGAGGTGACCATCCAGTCGGCACGGGCTTTAACCGCGGCACTGGTATTAGCGTAAACCACAACAGTGTGATCGGGGTGGGCATCGCAAAAAGCACTGAACTCATCAACTGGGCAATTCATATCTAGTGAACATTCTGCGGCAAGCTCGGGCATGATGATGCGTTTTTCGGGGTTAAGAATTTTTGCCGTTTCCCCCATGAAGCGTACACCCGCAACGACTAAGGTGCTGGCGGCATGCTCATTACCAAAACGCGCCATGTCGAGACTGTCGGAAACATAGCCACCACTTTCTTCAGCCAGTTCCTGAATATCAGCATCAACATAGTAATGAGCAACGAGCACTGCGTCTTTAACGGCTAATTGCTCTTTGATACGTTGTTTTAGTTCAGATTTTTCTTGATCGGAAATAGTTGGGATGGAATAGGCAATATTAGCAGCACTGGCAGCAGCCCTGCGGACGCTATCATCATCTACTACCGGCATTTGAGTTTGCCCTGTCATGTTTCCCACCTTGATTAACTAGTCTGTATTAGAGCAGCTTGTCTTGCTGGGAATAATAACCCATCAGGGATAGACGATGGTGCGATTTGTCTTGCTGAGTTCTTTTTCTCTTAGGGCAAAAAGTTTGCCTAATATGCTAGTGACCTTCGGATCTGCATCACACCAGCGAGTGTAGTGCTCAGCACCATCTTGTTGATATTGTTTACCTTCTTTGTCATCTAAGAAGTTAATGCAGCGGTTCATTAGGGCACTAATTTCATCAGGAGACATGTCTGAAAGGTTTGGAAATAACAACAGTAAAGCAGCAAAACGTTCGGTTTCGTTTAAATTAAATTTCGCAGCTTCTACTGTGATAGCGCCGTAGGCATAGCAGTAAAAAAAGGTATGGTGGTTGGGAATCATAAAATCACGTTGATCAACATGATTTTTAACGCTGCGCATAAACACCAGCACCGCGCGGGCACTGGATTCAATATGCTTATCTGAATCTGAGCTAGTAAAAAGATTTTTAAGCCAGCTCAACATAATGCTTAGGCTGACTGCTTTAGTTCAATTTGCAAGCCACTGTTTGCCCAAGCAATCATTCCGCCGCGCAAGTTGTGAACATTGTCTTTACCATTTTGCATTAGCCATGCAGTGCATTGGCCCGAGCGAGCACCACTGCGGCAAACAAGAACAACTTGCTTGTCATCACTAATTTCATTGGTACGCATAGGGATGCTCACCATTGGGATATTATCGATACCTGGAATAGCACCGGCAGCAACTTCCTGTGGCTGGCGTACGTCAACAATTTGAATGTTGTCGGCATTACTGTCCATAAGAGCGACGAGTTCACCTACATCTATTTCGTTGATAATCATCCTTAAAAACTCCAAAACTATTTAATAATTGCGCCGCATTATATATTAGGTTTTTCTAATATTCAAACCTGACTGTTTATCTCTGACTTTAAAGACTGCGTTGACTGGTGTTATACAGCATAACTATGCTAAATATATGAATAATAATAAACATTGTCTGGGAGTGGTTTATCTCTGAGCGCTCAATTTATCAGGGTAAAGTGATTGATTTATCAATTGAGTCGGTCGTTTTGCCCAGTGGAGTTTCGACTGAGTTGGAGCTTATTCGACATCCTGGTGGTGCGGTAGCGTTGGCACTAAATGCGACAGGTAATATTTGCTTAATCAAACAATATCGTCATGCGGTAGGTGGTTGGATCTGGGAATTACCCGGTGGGCGAATTGAGCCAGATGAAGCTCCTTTGCTTAGTGCGCAACGTGAATTAAGAGAAGAGGTGGGTGTTGAAGCAGCAAATTGGCAACCACTGATCAATTTTTGGAGTACTCCTGGCTTCTGCAACGAAATGCTTTATCTCTTTAGTGCCAAAGAGTTAACCAAGGTCCCTTTACAACGTGATGCTGATGAGTTGATGGAAGTACATTGGTTTTCTGTATCAGAAGCACTGAAAATGTGTGATAGTGGAGAAATAACGGACGCAAAGACTTTACTAGGATTATATAAGCTAGCAAGGGCCGTAGAGCGGCAGTAAACAAATTAAATGAACGATGTTTATTCAAATTATATTAGCCGCGTCAGCATGGTTATCGCACCATTCTTCGTATTCGGTATGATTAACGGGGTTTATAATAGTGAGGTGGCGGATATGTCACCTTGGTTATTTTGGTCACTGGATGTATTGGGCTGGATAGCCTTGCCATCAGTTATTTTATTTTATCTTTATCGGTATTATGGGATAAGTTTGCATGATTACGGTTTGGCGAAATTAACCACATCGTTTCAGCGACGAGAAATAATCAATTGGTCTTTTCTCGCCACATTTATATTGAGTATTTATTATTTTGCATTTGGTTGGTTGGCGTGGCGATTCATAGATACACCCGTAAATATTTTTAGTTACGGGAGCATGGTGCCAGAAGGTAGTAGTCGATATGTGGCAATTCTTTATTTAGCGATAACAGCGGCTGTTTTTGAAGAAATATTTTTTCGTGGTTTGATATGGCGTCTCGTTTATTCATCAACGATTAAATACAATAAATCAATCGTTTATGTTGTTGTTTCTTCGCTTCTGTTTGGTCTCGTACATTGGGAAAATGGATTGCCAGAAGTAATTTCAGCCATTGTTTTTGGTGTAGTTGCATGTGTGCTCTATCTGCGGCTACGTAACTTAATACCGTTAATGGCGGCGCATTTCTTTATTGATATGGTTAATTTCTGGTAAAATAGCGCCAAGTAGTAATGAGAAAATGCTTTTCTCATTTTTTAGGGAGTGATCATGGCTACAATATTTTCTGATTCGTGGATGCAAGAATTTGCAGGTATATGGAATGCTGATAAGGAGATGATTGAAAAATTATCAGAAGCAAATTTCACATCAACGATAGGTTTTGGCTTTATAGGCGAGGATACTCCGGTCGGTATTGTTGAGGTTCAGGCAGGCACGATTATTTATGCGGGTGAATTTAAAAATCAGTCGCTTGACTGGGATGTTCGTGCCGGTATGGATGCATGGAAAGAATGGTTAATAGATGGTTTTGGTTTTAACAAACTAGGTGTCTCGGTTTCATCGGGTAAGTTACAGTTTGTTACGGGAGACTATCGACAAATGATTCGCTATCCTAATATGGCAGGTCCTTTTTTACGTCACTTTGAACTCATGGCTAAATTAGATACTGAGTTTTCACGATAAGATTTGAACATTAATATGACACTTCCATTTAGTGATTTACCTGGCAGCCGAGAAAGACAACTGCAACGGCAATATAATAATCCGCTTTTTTCAGAGCAGCAGCGGACAATTACGCTGGCTGAGTTAAAGCAAGTTCAAGATGAAGATTTAGCTCAGTTATCTGTTTTTAGTAAGGATTTTCAGGCATTATTTAAGTCGGCGACAAAACTCGCAGAGAATGTCCAAAGTGATGTTATTCTAAAAATCAAAGAAGATGCTGATCGCTTATTTGAGCAGGCATCCTGTCTTCCAGGTGATCTAAGTAGTGCAAAAGACTCATTATTAAAATTGATCGCGGTCATTATGAAAGCAGTCAAACATGGTGCTGGCGATGATCCAAAAGCACTTTCTGAGTTAGAGCAAGAAACAGATGCGAGGGCGATGCATTTAGAATTAATGAAAGTGCCGCTAGTGGTTGATATGTTAAACCCCAATTCATTTATTAATCCAGATAATTTAGCGGCAACCATGTTATCAGTCGATCTGGATGAATTATCTGCTGGATTAAGGCTATTCGAAATAGATCAAATTACGCAGTTATACAATGACGCAGAAACATTAATGCGTGAGTGTGCCGAACAAGGCCATGATGTAAGCCCAGCACAAACAAGACTAGATATGATTGCGAAAGCTTTGCATCAAGCATAAGTTTTAAAATGGAATGGAATTTAGACTAAGCAATGGATAAGCAATTAATTGTATATGTAGCAGTTGCGGCTGTGGTCGCTGTTATTCTGGTCGTTTGGTTTGTGCGCTATTACCGACGTAATCAACACCAGCGACAGATAAATAAATTAGTTAATGATCTCTCCCACAAGGCATTACGTAACATCCTTTTGCCCGACACGGTTGATGGACAAATATGGATTGATTATTTGTTGTTGACTGATGGTGGTTTGATTGTGCTGGATATTCGCGATTATGTCGGAAACTTATTTGGTGGTGATAATATTAATGAATGGACGCAAATGATTGGTGTGAGAAGTCATAAATTTGCTAATCCGTTACTTGGGTTGCCTGCACGAATTAATGCGGTGCAGGAAATTGTGAGTGACGTCCCTGTTATTGGGCATATAATTTTTACACGTCGTGGTTCATTTCAGAAAGGTAAACCTGAAGGGGTTTATATGGTTGATGAAGTTTATGAACAACTGAGTCACTTTTTAAGACCCGCACTACCCGCCGATAAACTTGATAAAGCATGGCAACGTATTCTCGCAGTACAAAAAACAGGTTAGTGATTGATGAAGCCAGCTCAGTATCAACGACTTCAACAACTGCTAGCTTGTCCTACCGCTCCCTTTCGTGAAGCACTTGTTGTCGCCGAAGTTGAACGTCAGTTACAGGCATCCAGCGTAGCTTATTTTTTTGATCCACACGGAAATATTGTTGTTGGTGTGGCATCAGAACAAGCCTATAAAAAAATATTAAACCAACGTAGCAAAGAGCCTGTAAGGGTTTTTATTGCGCATATGGATCACCCTGGGTTCCATGGTGTACGTTGGTTAAGTTCAACACGTTTAGCCATAAAGTGGTTTGGTGGAACTCCTAAGAAGCATATTAACGGCAGCAGAGTTTGGATAGCTGCGGATGATGGTTTGTTAGTAAAAGGGACAGTTAAGAAAGCCGTATTACGCAAAGATAAGCGTGCCCTGAATACGGCCGAAGTATTGCTTGATTCACCTATTAGCGAAAATAAAAAAATAGCCGCGACTAAATTGTTTGGTGGTTTTGATTTTCGCCAACCAGTTTGGAAAAGTGGTAAACGAATTTATACACGTGCTGCAGATGATTTGGCAGGTGTGTTTGCCATTATTGAAACGGCAAAATTAATGCGAAACAAATCTAAAGCCGCAAAACAGCCAGCTTTTATTGGTTTACTTACACGTGGTGAAGAGATCGGTTTTGTTGGTGCAGTTGCGCACCTTGAGTTGGGTTGGCTTAGTAAAGCTATTCGTCCAGTAGTTGCGGTAAGTTTAGAAGCGTCACGAACCTTGCCAGGTGCGGTTATTGGTAAGGGACCAGTGGTTCGATTAGGCGACTGGTGTACTGTTTTTGATCCAGGTGGTTTAAAGGTGTTGTCTGATCTTGCGTTAAAGTTGTTACCTAAGAAATTTCAGCGACGCGTGATGGATGGTGGTTCTTGTGAAGCAACGGCTATGACGGCATGGGGAATTACGACGATTGGTATTTCCTTACCATTGGGGAATTATCATAACGAGGGTTATGAGGGTGGTATGGATTGCTTGAATCCTTGTGGGCCAGCGCCTGAGTTTGTGCATCTTGATGATATTGAGGGTGAGTTGAAGTTGTGTGCTGGGTTGATGAAGGCAGGGTTAGATTGGGGTGATCCGTGGCAGCAGCAGCGTGATCGTTTGCGGAAGAATTTGAAGTCTTATCAGCGGTATTTGTGATTTTGTATTGATCTTGGGAGTCGTCACTATCTGTCAGCTAGTGACTAAGTGTCGTTGGTTAGTACTCATTCTAAGTGCTATAAGGCAAACAATTCCGAATAGCGCGAGTACTTGCACAAGGGTTTGTTTTGTACACTCAGGGTCTTTGAAATTATTATTGTGAAATCAATACTTTTCCAGTATTTCTGATACTTTCTTTTTGTTAATATTTTTATAACTAAGCGTCTCATTACTCATTGAGTTAACGGCACTGATTAAGTTAAGTCGCTGTTGTTTTTCTAATCTATCGCAATCTCTAAAGTAGGTGCGAATGGTAAACAGCATCAGATCAGTATCGGGGAGGGGGGTAAGAACTTGCCGTTCGATACGAAGCCAGATTTTCTCTCCTGTTGAAGAGTCATTTGTTTGTAATTTTGGGTGTTGGTTTAGGATAGGTTGATCATTTAAGCCCCATGCAAAACGCACATAGGCTTGGGTTTTATTATATAAGCCTGCCATGAGTTGATTGGGCTCTCTATTCTCTTTGGAAAACTCCGGTACTTGTTGGTGTAGTGCCAACATATCCATGCCTAACTTTTCTCTGGCAGACCAGTGGTTAGCCGCACACAAATGCGCAGCAATGAGTCGGGTGCCTGATTCACCAATTTGCATGACACAAATATCTTCTTGTACTTGTAATGCGAGTAAATCAAAAAGGTTTTCATCGTTAGTTTGAAGTGTTTCATTAGTAAGCTGGCAGTAAAGCTCAGAATCCTTGAGCAAGAAGTGCTCAGGGTGTTCTTTGCAAAGCTGATGCAGAATAATTTCATTAATCTTAGCAAGTTGTGAGTGGGTTATTTCATCAGTGCAAACGTAGTCATGAATAGATTCTTCTCGTGCGTTTATTTTATTGTCGCGATAGTGTGAAAATTGCGTATCGAGTTGAAAGCAGTTTTTATCTTGTCCGCCATTCCCAAAGTCAGTGCCAAATTTGCTTAAGCCGGCTCGGGTTGAGTAACGACTGTCGATGACTGGAAAGTAAACAGCTGGCTCGGGCAATAAATGTGATGACTCGGTTGGGCTCATTTTATTCTTTAACAACTTATATTCGTTGGCATAGATGATAAACTTAGCAAATGTCATTACAACACGCACTCATTGATATTCTAGCCGATGGCCAATTTCATTCAGGGAATGAGTTAGGTGAGAAACTTAACGTAACACGCAGTGCAGTCTGGAAAGCATTACAACAGTTACGTGACTTCGATATTGATATTCATGCAGTTCATGGTCGTGGTTACAGGCTTGCCGAGCCATTGGAGTTGTTAGATAACCAACAAATTCATTCCGCGTTAAGCCAATCAACCCAAACAGAGCTGCAGTCACTGGATATCTTGTTTGATGTTGATTCGACTAATGCTTGGTTATTAAAAGCTCAAAAAAAACACGCCGTGATTTGTTTGGCTGAGCGGCAACATGCGGGGCGAGGGCGTCGAGGTCGAGACTGGTTAGCGCCGTTTGCGACTAATTTGACTATGTCGATGGGTTGGCGGTTTGAACTGGATATTACCGCGCTGAGCAGTTTTAGTTTGATTTGTGGTGTGGCGATTGTGCGTGCATTGGCGCGTTTTGGTGTTAGTGAGCTCGGTCTTAAGTGGCCGAATGACATCATGTGTCAGAATAAAAAACTCGGTGGTATTTTGATTGAGATGCGCGGTGAATCAGGCGGGCCTTGTGAGCTGGTGATTGGGGTCGGGCTGAATTTAAAAATGCAGGTGGATCAAGCCAATGCAATTACACAGCCGTGGATTGATCTACAACATTGTGATGCCATTTCGCGTAACCAATTAGCCGCAGCACTGATAGATGAGTTGGTGAAGGCGTGTGTTGCTTGCTCGAAGGGCGAGCTTGATGGTTACCTAAGCCAGTGGCGTGAGTTGAATATTCATCATCAATTACCCGTAACGCTACACATGATGGACGGCAGCTCGGTTTCTGGTCATTTTACTGATATTGATGAGTCGGGCGCCCTATTATTGTCTGAAAATGGTCAGCAACAACGATTTACCTGTGGTGAAGTGAGTCTGCGTAGCGGATAATCATGGCGATTAAAATCAACGATAAATGAATATTCTATGATCTTACTGCTTGATGTCGGTAACAGTTTTATAAAATGGGCGTGGCTTGAACCAAGTTGGTTGAAGCGCAAACAAAATGGCTTACCTGATCTAAAAGACGCCAATGAATGTCTACATGCCGGTGAGGAGTTAACCTCAGTACTGGATGAGGTCTGGTCAGAACTCCCCAAACCTGCTCAGGTCTGGTTATCTAATGTTGCGGGCGAAGCCGTGCTGGCAACCTTGAAAGATTGGATTAAGCAACATTGGGGTTGCCTCGTGTCAGTTGCATCGACTGAGTCACGTTCTGGTAGTGTCATTAACGCGTATAGTGAACCATCTCAGATGGGTGTTGATCGTTGGATGGCTTTATTAGCGGCTAATGCCAGCGGTTCAGGGTCAAGGGCGGTGATTGACTGTGGTACTGCGATTACTGTTGATGCTATCAGTGCAACAGGCCAGCATTTAGGCGGTTTAATTTTACCTGGTCTGAAAATGATGCGTGATTCACTTTACTCGGATGCAGAGGGTGTGGCTCAAACGGAAGCAACAGAGGCGGTTCAAGGTATGTTGTTTGCCAACAACACCAGTACAGCAGTCGATGTTGGTTGCCATTATTCGGTAGTGGCGTTTATAGAACGAGTTATTGGCGATATGAAAAAAGAAATGGGCAATAGCCTAACCTGCCTTATTACAGGAGGCGATGTCGACGAGATAGTGCCACTACTCTCAGCGAAAGTAGAGCAGCATGATTTGCTGGTATTACAAGGTCTAGCTATCTTCGCAAATAGGAACAACAAACAGTGAAAATTGTTGTTGGCGTTTTATTAGTGATTAATGCGCTGCTATTTTATTGGGTTGCTCAGGAATCCAATCAGGAAGATGCGCTTTTAGCTGAAATGTCGACAAATATGCCACCATTACGCTTGTTAAGCGAGGTGACACCACAAATACAGTCCAAACAGATAACGGCAAAGCAGCCAATTATAGAAGAAATAACCGTAGATTTAAGTCAGAAGCCGGAAGTTGTCGAAAAATCACCTACTCGAGCCGTTTTTCTTGAGTTAGCTTGCTATTCACTAGGACCATTCTCAGAAGAAAAGTCAGTTAAATCAGCTGCTTCGGTTCTCAAGCAGTTGGGGATGGTGACAACACATAAGTCTGAAACTCGGCGTGAAGTGAGTGGTTACTGGGTCTATATACCGCCTTTACCAAGCCGTGATGATGCTCGCAAGGTTATCTCAATGTTGAAAAAGCGCGGTATCAAGGATTTTCTTATTGTTTCTAATGGCATAAAGAGAAACGCTATTTCACTTGGCTTTTTTGGTACTCGCGATGGAGCACAACAGCACCAAACACGTATGAAAGCATTGGGTTTAAACCCTATATTAGAAGACTCATACCGTGAAACCAGTGGTTTTTGGCTGGATTTCTCTAGCCCAAATACGCCGCCTTTGCCGGAAAGTGTGATTGACGCACTTCAAAGTCAATACGATGAGATTTCGATGAAAAAGCGTCCTTGTTTGAAATAATTATCAAAATCTCACGTTTCGGCATAGCATCCAGAGTCACTTTACATTACAATGCCGCGCTCGATGCTGTAGGGCATAAGCCGGCATAGCTCAGTTGGTAGAGCAACTGACTTGTAATCAGTAGGTCCCGCGTTCGATTCGTGGTGCCGGCACCAATATCAAG
>JALTKP010000222.1 GCA_027078075.1 Gammaproteobacteria bacterium
GTATTCTGAATGTTATAAGTACCTTGATCATCAGCAGCAAGAATTGTCCAGTCCATACTGCCGGAATCATCATTGAGGATCATAACGTTAGGTTCTACACCATCCGCAATCTCAAGGGCACCGTTGGATATATTTAGAGGGCCGGCAGTTACTAAACCAGAGCTTAGGCCGAGGCAAATTAATAGAGAAAATTTTGTCATTTTATATAGAGAGTTTAGTTGGGGCTGTTTCATAATATCGCTCCATTAATTGGGTAGGCTTACACCAAAAGTAGTTTGAAGATAAACAACACTGTTATCTGAACCGCCTGTGCCTCGCGCGGTAATACGAACTAATGTTGATGCTGTAGCAGAAGATGATTTTTTACCGCCACCATAACCACTACCGATGCTTGGATCAGTGTTACCACCACCACTTGTGGTGCCTGGCAGTATACGTTGAATTACATATTTGGGAGATGTCCCGACGCCTTGGCTAATGCCAATATTAGAGGCTGTCAGGAAGCCTCGACTAGGATCTCCACCACTCCAGTCAACATAGTTTGTTATATCAGCAAGTGATGGGTCGTTGCTATAAAGGCCATCTGAACCATTGAGGTCAAAAGGCGCTGATGTGACGATTGTTTGAACAAATGTTTCGGCACTAACTAATGCCGCTTCAGCTGCTTCAAAAGCAACATGCCGATCTCGTGCATTACCTGCCATGCGCTCTTCGAGTTGTGTTGTGCGCATACTGGTTACACCAAGTATGGTTAACAATAATAAAATAATCATACTGATGATTAGTACTGCGCCATGTTGTTGCCGAACTTGTTTCACAATAAACTCCTTACAAATACGTTATGGTTGCGACAGACTAGCAGGTGGTATAGCAACACTTGCGCCGCGATTACGAATTTTAACTGTTTCGGAAAATACATAACGTTGACGTCGATCAGCTGGGTAGGCAACGGCACTGGAGGTTGTAATGGCAGTACCAACAACATTGTAAGTTGCGCTATCAATATCGGGTGAGATTTCTTCAGGCGTATGGAATAAGATTCCAATGCGAGCACTGACTACATTATTCCATTCGTTCATGCCAACATTATCGGCGGTCACGTAACGCACGGCGGCACCGGTAACACCTGTTACAGGATTTCTTACAGCAACACCATAGACAATTTGCATCGTTTCAATACCTTGAACGAGCTCTTGTGGCGCACTAAATGCTCGAGAGCCATCAATTTGATAGATGATATCACGACGATAAAGTGAGTTTGTTGGTAGAGCATCGCCATCTGTTGCGAGGCTTGCACCAACATAGTAGAGAGAGGATATAAGTCTAGTAACTTGAGAGCCTTGAGCAGGTACCTCTCTTTTGGCACCAGCAATAGGGAAAAGAATATTAGCATTATGAGTAATGGTTTTAGCACCTTGATCTGCTGCGGTTAACTGAACTAATGCAGCACCTTCTGTGCTACAAATAAGTACAACATCGCCAACGTCAAGGTTATGTGTTGATGATAATTCACAACCAGCATTAGTACATTTTTTTGTGGCAGGGTTGCCATCAGCTGCGACGGTATAAATAGTGCCTGAACCACGTAAAACACGAAATGCATCAGAACCGGCAAGGCGTGTACCGAAAGCAGCTCCCTCACCTTGAAATTCAGCAGGGAAAGCACTTGCACCACCTTCATAACCAATAATAGGTGAACTAAAGAAACTCGTGGTGGCTGCATTTTCACCAGGTGGTAAGGCGGGTAATGCATTTATAACTTGATCATTACCATTGATAATATTGATTCGACAAGGTAAAAAGCCGGCTTGGCGAATATCATTTGTGATAGCACTTAGTGCATAACGCGCATTTTCTTGTATCCGACCTATATTGTCTGCAATACGATAACTTTGTTTACTGCTTTGAAATATTTGTAATACACCATTAAGGAGGATTACACTGATCGTGATTGCGATCATAAGTTCGATTAAGGTAAAGCCTTGCTGGTTGTTTTTAGTAAATTTTTTCATGGCTGCGTTACACTCATAATGCTGTCAACAGTAAATGTTTCTCGTTGGACTTCACCCTGATCTATTTTTGCAGTGCGGTTGTCTAACCATGTTACGGTGACTGTGATTTGAGCACTTGTGTTGCCATTTCCATCATTGTTAAGAGCAATAGCTACTGAGCCATCACCTTGGGCAAGAGGTCCTTCAATTCCATAATTAGGGCATGGTGCTGTGTTGTTCCAGTTTCCTAATGAGCAAGTCCATTGAGAACGATCAAACACAGCCATTTCTGCCGTAGTGCAATCCGCGTTCACTGCCTGACAGTTTTGTCCACCAGGCGGTCCACCACCTATCGCTTGGGTATATGAGTTTATACTAGCGATACTCGGATTTGCTCTGATTCGATCAAGGATGTCATAGGCGAGTATGGTTGCTTGTGAACGTTGGTAGGCACTGAAGTTAAATTGCAGGCTTTGTGCTTGAAGGGCGGCAAGACCTAATAACCCTATGCCAAGAACAAACGCGGCTATTAATACTTCTACTAAGGTAAAACCATGTTGGTTTTTAAATTTTAAGGACATGGCGTTATTTCCCTTACACTGATTCGTCCTGTTACCGCTAAACGTATTCTGCGGCCAGCGGCAACATTAACATTACATAATGACCAAAATTCTTCTGCACCGAGATTTGTAGACCCGCGAGAATTGAAGGTGATGGCACTGTTTGAATTACTGGTAAATGTATTACTGCCATTTAAAGCAGGTGCAGTTCGGAGTAATTCAGCTGTTGAGTCAACTTGAAGTCGCCAACCTTGAGTCCAATCTAGCCCATTGTTGGAGATAATAGTGATGTCTTCTCCTCGTTTAATTGCTTCACTTCGAGCCAGATTAATAGTGGTACCTAACTCATTTGCATAGGTGGTAATTTGATTGCGCTGAATCAAGTTATTAAAACTGGGCACGGCAATTGATAGCAATATTGCTGCAATGATCAAGGTGATCATTAATTCTAGAATTGTAAACCCACGCATAGTTCTGGGTTGATATGTGATTTTCACTTTCATAGTCCTTTATTTAGCACTAGTTGAGGGAATTGTCTGTGTCAGACCGATAAGCAGCGGGATCTGACCGATAGGTGGTCATTTCATGCCTCCTCAAGGGCTTTTATTATAGATTCCGGCTTTAATTATTATAGTCCCACACAAGGGGAACTCTTCGGTATAATCAACAGTATAGCCTGATTTTAGTGAGTTTTTTAATGTCCAAACACCCTGATTGTCTGATTATTGGCGGCGGCCTTATTGGTATGCTCACTGCGCGCGAACTCGCCTTGGGGGGCATGCAGGTTAGCTTGCTTGAGAAAGGCGAAACAGGTCGTGAATCGACGTGGGCAGGTGGCGGGATTCTTTCACCGCTTTACCCTTGGCGTTATGACGATGCTATCTCTGATTTAGCACAATATAGCCAAAGGGTTTATCCAGATATTGTTAAAGGATTGAACGAAGAAACGGGGTTGGATGTTGAATGGATGCAAAGTGGCTTATTGATGCCAGATTGTGCCGATGTTGAATTAGCTCGGCAGTGGGCAAAACGCTATGGTGCAGAGCTTAATTATATAGAAGGCAATGAACTGACAGAAGTGGCTCCTGAGTTATCACCTCATTTGTCACAAACAGGGGCGATTTGGATGCCTAAAATTGCTCAGGTTCGTAATCCCCGATTTGCTAGAGCGCTTCGAGCCAGCATTGATAAGCTAGGCGTAAAGGTATTAACCAACGCTGCAGTAAGAGAGATTAGTATAAATTCAGGCAAAGCAGAGGGTGTGGTAATGCTCTCAGGAGAACAGCTTTTAGCGGATAAGCTCGTATTGGCAAGTGGTGCATGGAGTGCGGGCTTACTTGAACCACTCGGTTTGGAATTACCGGTAGAACCAGTGCTTGGGCAAATGCTGTTATATAAAGCACGTCCGGAGATAGTTAGGCGCATTATTCTAAATCAAGACCGGTATGTTATTCCTCGGCAGGATGGACGTGTCTTGGTGGGGAGCACACTCGAACATACTGGTTTTGAGAAACAAACAACTGATGCAGCACGAATAGAACTAGAAGCTGAAGCTCTACGTATTGTTCCCGCATTAGCCGACTTCCCGATTGAAGCACATTGGGCTGGTTTACGTCCAGGATCGCCAAATGGGGTACCTTTTATAGGTGAATGTCCAGAAGTCAAAGGTTTATACCTTAATACTGGGCATTTCCGAAATGGTGTGATTCTTGGGGCGGCTTCATCAGCTATGTTGGCAAGCCTTATTTTGGGTACAAAATTTGAGGTAGCTTCTACCTCTTATACGCCCACTCAAGGTGCATCTGCACCACGTTTAGTAGCGGGATAAAGCCGGCAAGTATTTGTATTATCTAACCAATTAGTCATATACTCATCTGCGGAGGCAGTCTAATGGAACCGAGTAAAGAAACGATAATCAAGCGGCTTGAATCGTGCAGTATTTATCCCACACCACAGCGGGTAAAAATTGCTGAAGTGATGCTGGATAAATTTCAACACATGTCGGCAGACAATGTTTTACAAGCCGTTAATGTGGATGGTGCTGCTGTTTCAAAAGCAACGGTTTACAATACGCTTGGTTTGTTTGCTAAAAAAGGTTTAGTGCGAGAAGTGATTGTCGATCCATTAAAAGTTTTTTATGATTCTAATACTAGCGAGCATCATCATTTTTATAATGTTGATACCGGTGAGCTGAGTGATATTGGTTCAAGTGATTTGTTGATTAACCAATTGCCTGCGTTACCAGAAGCAACTGAAATGGATGGTGTTGATGTCATCATTCGGCTTCGTAATAGAGCTTAATTTTTCAAGTACAGCGAATATTTAACAAGACTACCGCGTTGCTTCTTGCAAAGATGTGGTTTCATTTATACCCAAGGTTTTAATTCAAACCATATTCAAGCGATAAATAAATTCGTTTTTGGAATACTTGTTCGCGTTCAAAATCAAAATAATCTCCAAATAAATTTTGGAAAGTAACAGCGACCTGACCTTTGTGGTTGGCATAGCGAAATTTCTTAGCCATACGTACATTGAGAATATTGAACGGCCCAGTCGAATTACCACCACCAAATTTATATTTACCGTAATGGTGTGCCGAGAAACTGGCACGAATATCCGGTTGTAAGTCATGAATAAGTTGAATAGAGCTAATGACTTTGGGTGTTTGGCTAGAGACATCGACGAAACGTTGATCGCCAATAAAATTTCGGTTTGTTTGGCTAAGAAGTTTTCCTTTTACACGTGTGTCTGTATAGGTTAGATGTACGCTGGTTTCAGGGTTAATTTTATATTGGAGTTGTGCTTCAAAACCTTGTGAAAGAATATTGCCTACATTGTCATAAAAAAACACTTTATCTTTATTGGCAGGAAGACCTAATAAAGTACTGAAGGGGTCGGTAAAAGCTCTATTTTCAATGTCATCAATAACATTTTTGATATTGTCGTAGAAAAATTTGGCGTCGACATTAAGTCCAAACTTAGGGAAATTACCTATGTATGCAAGCTCAAAGGAGGTCATTTCTTCAGGTTCAAGTTTACGATTAGCGAGAACAAGTTGGTCTATTTCTACACGGTTACCACTCGCATCGATTGCGACACTTACAGAGTCAGCATTTGATTCCAATACACTCGGTGTTCGGTATGCGCGTGAAACGCTAGCGCGAACAGTATGATTGGGAGAGAAATGGTGATTAATAGCGAATCGTGGAGAAATATCCGTCCCTGTGATGTCATTATTTTCGATAAGCGCGCCGGCGTTAATAGTCCATTTTAAAGCGGGCTTCCATTCGCTATGACCAAAAAGTCGATAAGTACTATTTGTTATAAAATCTTTATTGCTAGTACGGTCAAACAAGGAGGCACTTCCTGATTGTTCGTATCTTGCACTGGCACCCCAAACTAATTTTAAATCATCGTTCATTTCAATATTGTGTTGGAATTCGAGATCGTAACGGTGCATTAAGCGTGTATTACTCAAATTAACACGCTGGTCAGGCACGCCAAGTGCGGTGGCAGTGCCTGCGCCTAAAATGCTATCAAGAAAATCGGTTTGAAAATCATCATCAATGCGTTGGTAATTGTGATAGAACTGAAGACTAAAGTTTTCTTTTGGATCGACCTCATGACGCCAACGTAGCAGTTGAAAATGAGTTCGACCTTTTACATCACGTTCGGGGTCGACTTGAGAGTCATCGAATGGTTCGATATCACCGTCCTGACGAATTGAACTACGATAACCAAATTGAAATTCAAATTGGTCGTCAAGATTGGGTTGGTAATCAGCGCGATAATTGAAGCTACGAATTTCTTTATCATCAGGAAATTCAGTGTCATCAAAGCCAGCATCTTTGCTGTAGCTGGCAGTAAGGCGATAATCTAAACGCCCACTATGCCCACCAAAGCGCGCTAAGTAGCGGTTAGTTTTTCTTGAGCCTGTTGTTAACTTTGCATAAGTACCTAATGTATCGGATGCATGCCGAGTAATGATATTAACAACGGCTGTGAATGAGTTTGCACCGTAACTGGCGGCGTTTGGCCCACGAATAACTTCAATGCGCTCAATATCTTCTTGTTCAATTGGCAGCTCAGGCCATTCAACATTGCCAAGAATGGGGGTATAAACAGAACGACCATCAATTTGCACTTGCATGCGAGAGGCATACTCACTACCTAGACCGTGATAGCTAATGGATGTACGGTAACCTCGAATATGCGCAACCTGAAAACCGGGCACAAGGCGTAAAACATCAGGAAGCTCAGTTGCACCATAGGCTTCAATCATTTCCCGAGTGATAATGGTAATGGAAACGGGGCTATCTTTTACTGATTGAGAAATACGTGTTGCCGTTAGAGACATGGGTATTTCACCGAATAAGTCTTCTTCGCTGAGCAGATCGGTTTCTGCGGACGCAACCGATGCCACCATACTAAATATAGAGGCAAAAATAGTGCGTGAAGTAGATTGTATGGTTAAAAAAGACATTAAAAGTCCCGTTGTACTTTCTGAATTAACAGGCTAAGTAATGCCTATTCCTGAATTTTAGCATCATCATATTAGGGTTTTTAGTTATTAAAGCAAATATCTTTATCGGTATTATGAGAATCATAACTTATTTCAGGTAAATCTATTGTAATCAATATCCTACAGGGACTTTAATAAAAACTTATTACCAGTAAGGGATTTCAATTGTGAATAATGCACAGTTTGTTTGTGATGCGTTTAGCAGTATTGCGTAAAACAGAGGGGTAAACTGCATTTGTGTTTGGGATTCTCCTCCTAACTCTTGATGGTAAATTTTATACCAGCCCCTTGGGCTGGTTTTTTATTTATTAGCCCGATTTTCAATCAAATCTTCAACGACACCAGGATCCGCTAAAGTCGACGTATCACCCAAGCTATTAATGTCATTTTCAGCAATCTTTCTCAAAATACGTCGCATGATTTTACCTGAACGTGTTTTAGGTAAACCGGGCGCCCACTGAATGATGTCAGGTTTTGCAATTGGACCAATTTCACTGCGGACTAAAGCAATTAACTCCTGTCTTAATTCTTCACTAGGTTCAACACCAAGAATAGGTGTTACATAAGCATAAATGCCTTGGCCTTTAATTTCATGCGGATAACCGACTACAGCGGCTTCAGCAATGGATTCATGCAAGACTAGTGCTGATTCAACTTCAGCCGTACCCATGCGATGCCCAGAAATATTCAAGACATCATCCATACGACCGGTGATCCAGTAGTCACCATCTTCATCACGTTTAGCACCATCACCAGTAAAATAGTAACCGGGGTAGGTTGAGAAGTAGGTTTCAACAAAACGATCATGATCACCATAAATGGTGCGCATTTGTCCTGGCCATGAATTGGTCATGACTAGTGCACCACTGGCTTCTATCGTTTGAATTAGTGTGTTGTCACTGGTGTCAATAATGCCCGGTTTAATACCGAAGAAAGGCTGTGTCGCAGAACCTGGCTTGAGAGTTGTTGCACCCGGTAACGGTGTTAGTAAATGTCCGCCTGTTTCTGTTTGCCACCAAGTATCGACAATTGGGCAACGTGCTTCACCTACCACGTTGTAATACCATTCCCATGCTTCAGGGTTAATAGGTTCACCGACACTGCCAAGCAGACGTAAAGATTTTCGTGAGGTCTTTGTTACAGGCTCATTGCCTTCGCGCATTAATGCACGTAGTGCCGTGGGTGCCGTGTAAAAAATACTGATGTTGTGTTTGTCGACCACTTGCCAGAAGCGTGATGCATCAGGGTAATTAGGGATGCCTTCAAAGAATACGGTAGTTGCACCATTTGCGAGTGGTCCATATAAAAGATAACTGTGGCCGGTGATCCAGCCGACATCAGCAGTACACCAATAAACATCACCTTCCTGTAAATCAAAAGTGTATTTTGTTGTTATCGCAGCATACAGAAGGTAACCGGCAGTGGTGTGCAAAACACCCTTGGGTTTACCCGTTGAACCAGAAGTGTAGAGAATAAATAAAGGATCTTCAGCATCCATTTCTTCAGGAGGGCAATCGTTCGAGGCATCAGCCATGGCATCGTGATACCAAACGTCATGGGCTTCATTCCAATGAATATCGCCACCAGTACGTTTAACGGTTAAGACTGTATGCAGGTTAGGGCAGCTTTGAACTGCTTCATCAACATTTGCTTTGAGTGGGATCTTTTTACTGCCACGAACACCTTCATCAGCGGTGATGACAATTTGGCAATCAGAATCAAGAATACGACCTTTTAAGGCTTCGGGAGAAAAACCACCGAACACAACAGAGTGCACCGCACCGATACGTGCACAGGCAAGCATGGCGTAGCCTGCTTCCGGAATCATTGGCATGTAAATACAAACTCGGTCGCCTTTTTTAACACCGCGATTTTTTAATACATTGGCAAGTTTGCTGACTTGTTCATGCAGTTCACGGTAGGTAATATTTTTATCATCGTTGGGATCATCACCTTCCCAGATAATAGCGACTTGATCCGCGCGCTTTTCAAGGTGTCTATCAATACAGTTATAAGTTAGGTTAAGCTTGCCGCCTTCAAACCAGCGTATATGTAGGTCTTTAGCGTCAAAACTAACATCTGAGACTTTATCCCATGGCTTAGACCAATCAAGAAATTTATTAGCTTGTTCTGCCCAGAATGTATCGGGATCATCAATAGAATGTTGATACATTGTCTTATAGTCGGCAGCGGTGATATTAGTGTTGGCCGCAAATGCAGCAGGGACAGGATATTTTTTTACACTCATGGATGACTCCGGTTATTTAATTCATTTAAACCGCATTGATAGATCAATTGCTCGTACATGCTTGGTTAATTCGCCCGTTGATATTGTATCAACACCCGTTTCAGCAATAGCGCGAACAGTTTCTGTGGTGACATTGCCGGATGCTTCTAATATAGCTTGACCATTATTGAGCACTACCGCTTCGCGTAGCATATCAAGTCCAAAATTATCCAGTAATAAAATATCAGCTTTAGTCGTTAGTGCTTCTTTTACTTCATTGATGGTTTCCACTTCGACTTCAATTTTTGCATTTGAGTTTAAATGTCGCGCAGTAGAAATGGCATTACTAATTGAACCCGCTGCAGCAATATGATTTTCTTTAATGAGATAAGCATCATAAAGTCCAATGCGATGGTTGTAACAACTACCACAGGTTACAGCATATTTTTGCGCGCGGCGTAGTCCCGGAATTGTTTTACGTGTATCAAGGATTTTAGTTTTTGTGCCAGCAACAAGTTCAGCATATTGATGCGCAACCGTTGCCGTGGCAGACAATGTTTGTAAAAAATTCAGGGCGGCACGTTCACCACTGAGTAAGGAGCGTGATGCACCACTGAGTGTGCAAAGTAGTTGTTCTGCTTTTACAGTGTCACCATCGGACACTTGCCATTCTACAATTATGTTGTCATCGAGCTGTTTGAAGACTTCATTAAACCAATCGATGCCAGCGATCGTGGCATTATCACGACTAATCACGGTTGCGGTGGATTGTTGCGATTCAGGAATGAGCGCAGCAGTAATATCACCTGAGCCAATATCTTCAGCTAAAGCACGTACTGCATCTTCACGGATAATATCTTGTAATGGAATCTCGGACACTTATTTAGAAATCTCAATTAGTTTGTTTACTTTCATGCTTACGACAGCTTCTCCGATACAAATTTCTTGATATTGAAGTTCGTTAGAGAATGTCGTCGTGTTAGTCATTACTGTAATCCTAAATTATTTGTTGCAGAATTATAACGCAGTTCAGCGAGTTTTTTGCTGTGGTTCGGAGAAGTATTTATTGCTGAGTTTTTTCACTAAACCGACCAGTAATATTAAACTAATTAAGTTGGGTGCAGCCATAAGGATGTTGGTGATATCTGCCATATTCCAGACTAGTTTTACAGGTATGGATGCGCCGATGATAATGAGTAAGGTATAAACAATTCGGTAAGGCATGATGGCGCGTTTACCAAACAAGAATTCAGCACTTCGATCACCATAATATGACCACGCAATTATGGTCGATAAGGCAAAAAACATCAGCCCAAAACCGACCACCCAAGCGCCAACTTGTCCTAGTCCTTGTTCAAACGCATATACGGTGAGTGCTGCGCTTTCATAGGATTCCGGTCGACCATCGCCCCAAGCCCCCATAATAACAATCACTAAGGCTGTCATTGTGCAGATAACAATAGTGTCGATAAAAGGACCTAACATCGCAACTAAGCCTTCTCTTACGGGTTCATTTGTCTTAGCAGAAGCGTGGGCGATAGCCGCTGAGCCGAGTCCTGCCTCATTAGAAAACACACCACGAGCAACACCATATTGAATAGCTGCGCCAATAGCACCACCACCAGCCGCTTCAGGGTTAATTGCTAAATTAATAATTGTAAAGAATGCAGATGGAATTTCTGCGGCATTTAAAAATAGAATAGTGAGAGCAGCACCGCAATAAAAAACGGCCATAAAGGGAACGATGATTGATGCAATTTTAGCGATCCGTTTTATACCACCAATAATAACAAGCCCAACTAGTATCGCGAGTACAACGCCAATTACAATTCGGTAATTTCCAATCTCTGGGTTGATGTAGCGTAGACCATCAACGACTGAATTTGCTTGAACCATATTACCAACACCAAAGGAGGCAATCAGTGTGAAAATGGCGAATAATGCCCCTAACCATTTGAGGTTAAGCGCGCGAGATAAAGTGTACATTGGCCCACCGGAAACACTGCCATCTTCATGAACAACTCGATACTTTACGGCTAAAGTACAGGAGGTAAATTTACTTGCCATACCAACCAGTGCCGTGATCCACATCCAAAAAACAGCGCCAGGACCACCCAGTGCAATAGCGGTGGCAACTCCCGCAATATTACCAGTACCAACAGTGGCGGAAAGGGCTGTTGATAATGCTTGAAAGTGACTTACTTCACCGGCATCTTGAGGTTTGTCATATTTGCCTTGCAAAAGATTGATGGCATGTTTGAAACCACGAAATTGGATAAAACGTAAGCGTATAGTGAGATATAAGCCAGTACCGACTAACAATACAATGGCAGGAATACCCCATAAGGCACCAGCAATACTTCCTGTGGTTTCGGTAAGATCAACAATGAATTGTTCCATTTTTTATCCGTAGTTATTATTTTTGTTATAGTGTATCAGTAATGCTATTGAGGTTTAACATAAGCATAAATTAAAGGTATAATCACAGTTAAAACATAATAAATTAAGGGAAGTATCATGAAATGGGGAGTCGTTTTATTGATGTTAATCGCATCTATCTCCGTTTATGCAGAGCCTAATACTGCTTTAATATTGGCGCTGAATGAACCTGATGAATTGTCAGCACAACGCCAATCAGCAGTGGAAAGGTTGCATAAATTATTAGAGCAAAAAAAAATGGGTATAAAGCCTATTGCAGAGTTACCGGCTAGTGTTCCCGAGGATAAGCCGACAAAAACAAAAGCAGCTGAAATAATCATACCAGTTAAGAAAACCCACGTTGCAAAAGCGGTAGACAGTAAGGCCTTACAAGTTGCTAAAAAGAAGAGCTTAATAAAGAAAAAAATAAACATTGCTGTTGTTGCCTGGGGTGGCGCACTTATTGACGATCACCACTTTGAACGTCTCATGAGTGATCAGCGATTAGCTCAATACATGATTAATACAATGTCAGAAGGTCTTGATAAGGTCTTGGGTACAGAAAACCATTACACCAAAGTGATGAATGGTGACATGGTCAACGCCACCATTTATGAAGGTGATGATAATGGTCAGAGTAAACGAACCTGTAGTCAATATAAGGTTGATAAAGTAGTGGTTGTTGCATTTAGCCGTTATGCCACAAGTGGCTCAGCAGATATTATACTTTTTGATTGTGCTAATGGGCAAAAGAAAGCAGATTCGTTTGATCTCGATACAACGCTTAATGAAAGGTATTATCTAGAGAAAGATTTTAACGCCGTATTACAGAAATTTTATAAAGGTAATCTTGGCCTTTTAACGTCGTAGTTGACCGTATTACTCGCGTGGTGCATGGATAGTTAATGTGTCACCACGCTGCGTGAAATCCAGATTTTTAAGAAAACTCATGCCTAATAAAACCTCATCGCCTTGAGTCGATGGATTGATGCTGGCTCTAATACCTCTTAATTCAATCCCCCCCAGACTTATCCGATCAAGTTTGGTTGTATAGGCAGTAATTTGACCGTTTGCAGTATTGTAAACTTGGCGAACGCCTCGTTTAAGCTTGAGTTTGTTTGCAAGTGGTTCTGGAATTGAAACATCAGTGGCGCCGGTATCAAGTAGAAAGGTAACAGGCTTGCCATTGATACTGCCTGTCGCGACATAGTGACCATAGCGATTTCGTTGTAAAACAATTTCTTGAATACCGTCAGATGAGAGTTGAACACTGATTTGTTGATTGGGGTTACGTTGCGATGCTTGATAATTAGTAAACCACCAAGCGAGTAAACCGAGTAATACAACCCAAGCTAGAACCACCATGGAAATACCAATGCTGCGAGTATTGCTTGATTCCTGATTATCCATACGGGTATGTTAACACCGGCTTTGCATTGGTGTAAGGTAAGCTAAACAAGGTTGGGGAAAACATTGGCTCGATTGTTTAACAATATTTTTAGAACATTAATGGATAGCGCCCGCGATCTATTGCCTATTATTATCGTTATTAGTTTTTTTCAACTTGTTATTCTGCAGCAACCTATTCCTAATTTGAATAGTATTTTAGTTGGTACTTTACTGGTCGTCATTGGTTTAGCGCTATTCATCAAGGGCTTACAAATGGCGTTATTCCCTATTGGTGAAAATATCGCCTATGCTTTTGCACGTAAAGGTAGCACTGTTTGGTTGCTGGTATTTGCTTTTGCTCTGGGTTTTGGCACAACTATCGCTGAACCTGCATTGATCGCCGTTTCAGCAGAGGCGGCTAAGGTAGCATCGAGTGCAGGACTAATACCTGATGTAGCCAGCGAACGTGACAGTTATGCTTTTGGGCTTCGTATTACTGTGGCATTTTCTGTTGGTATTGCGATATTAATAGGTGTGATTCGCATTATTAAGGGTTGGCCTTTGCAGTATCTAATTATTGGTGGTTATGTCGGTGTCGTAATCATGACTATTTTTGCTCCGAAAGAAATTATTGGTATTGCTTATGATTCTGGAGGGGTTACTACTTCAACAGTGACAGTAC
>JALTKP010000223.1 GCA_027078075.1 Gammaproteobacteria bacterium
TTGGATGTGTCTGTGCAAGCGCAGATACTGAATTTATTGCAGCAACTTCAGTCTGATTTACAGTTATCATTTTTATTTATTACACATAACATTTCAGTAGTCGAATATTTGGCGCACGAAGTTGCGGTAATGTATTTAGGCCGTATTGTAGAACAGGGAAGTGTCGACGAAGTGTTACATAGCCCTAAGCACCCTTATACACAGGCATTATTATCAGCGGTTCCAGTGATTGATGCTAAAACAAAAAAGGAGGTAATACAGTTGGAAGGCGATTTACCTTCACCTCTAAACCCTCCTTTAGGTTGTCATTTTCACCCGCGTTGCATTCATGCTGTTCAGGCATGTCATGATTATTACCCAGATGCGATAAATTTCTCTTCATCTCATACTGTCAGGTGCCACCTTTATGCCTCTTCATAATACAGATACGATTGTTTTTGTTTATAACGCAGATAGCGGTTTATTTAATCTTGTTAGTGATATGGCGCATAAATTAATTTCGCCTGACACTTACAATTGTCAACTGTGCATGTTGACACATGGTCACTTGGGGATGCGTGATCAATGGCGCGATTATTTGGATTCATTAGATGCTGAAATGGAATTTTTACACCGTAATGAATTTATTAAAAAATACCCGCAAGCAGATGTTGATCTGCCAGCATTATTTTTAGCACGTGATAAAGAGGTTAGTTTATTAGTTTCTTCCGAAACAATTTCTAATTGTTCAACAATGGATATGCTGATTGAAAAGGTCAATGAGGCGATTCAAGCAGTACCGGCATAAACTATTTTTTAACTACTTTGACTAGTGACATCCACAAACAATTTAATGCGTTGTCCCGGCTGTAAATATTTATTTTTCTTAATCGTATTCCAACGCAATAAATCAGCAATGCTTACGCGGAAACGTGATGCAATTCTTGCTAATGAGTCACCGCGTCGCACAACGTAGTTTATTTTCTGCATGATAGCTTTACTGCGAGGCACAGGGCTGTGGCTTGCTCGAGTTTTAGTTCGAGCTACTTTTGTCCATACAACCAGTTTTTGTCCACGTTGCAATACATCACGTGGTGCCATGGCATTCCATTTTGCCAAGGACCTAACACCCACTTTGTATTTGCGAGAAAGATCCCAGAAATTATCACCGGATCTAACTGTATGAATAATTTTGTATCGTCCTGATTTAGGTGAATTTAAAATTTTCTGCTTACGTTGAGATTCACTTAAACGATAAGTACGCGCACTTTTAGCCGCGACAGGGATCACTAAATTTTGACCGATGCGGATCATATTACGGCGTAATTTATTACTGTCTTTTAATAGTGATAGGCTAATACGATATTTATCAGCAATATGGCTTAGTGTTTCGCCAGACTTTACTTTATGGTGTTTCCAGCGCATACGCTCCGAACTAGGTAAGTTGGCAAGCTTCGCTTCAAAGGCTGGTGCTTTATCAACGGGAACCAGTAAGTAATGCGGTCCTTTAGGTGCCGTTGCCCAGCGATTAAAGCCGGGATTGAGTTTGTATAACTCATCCAGACTGATGTCAGCCATCTCAGCCGCCAGTGCAAGATCGATTTGGCTCTTAGTGTCTACGCGGTGGAAGTAGGGTTTGTTATCAAGAGATGCAATATTGATATTATAGTTTTGAGGTTGCTCAACAATTTTGGCAATCGCAAGTAGTCTTGGCACATAGCTGCGAGTTTCTTTGGGTAAATGTAGCGCCCAGAAATGAGTTGGCTTGCCACGTTTCTTATTACGACGAACTGCTTTTAATACAGTGCCTTCACCTGAGTTGTAAGCGGCAAGCGCCAACATCCAGTCACCATCAAAAATTTTATTGAGACGTTGTAAATAATTTAGTGCAGCCTGAGTGGAAGCATAGACATCGCGACGACCGTCATACCACCAGTTTTGCTTTAATCCATAGTGACGCCCCGTGCCTGGAATAAATTGCCAGATACCTGCAGCGCGGCCATGTGAGTAAGCAAAGGGTTGAAAGGCACTTTCAACAATCGGTAGCAGTGCAATCTCACCAGGCATACCACGTTTTTCAATTTCACTGATTATGTAGTGCATATATGGTGCGGCACGTTGGTTAACGCGATCCATGTACTTGGGATGACGTGCATACCAGTCTATTTCTCGTTGAATGCGTGCATTTTCTAAGAATGGTAAAGAATAATTATTGCGTAAACGAACCCAGACATCGGTTACTTGCTTAGTTGGTTCCGGAACGACAATTTCTGGTGTAATTTTAACGACAGCGACAGGTGTATCTGGTTTTTTCTCGGTGTTAGCTGTCAATGCTGCTTCTACCGCAACGACTTGTTTTGGTAAGACTTGCGTCTGTTTGTTTGTTGTTTGATTTGGGTTAGTTGTACAGGCAGATAGCAGTAATGTTGCAGCAACAAAGCCTAGTACACGTGTCATTTTGGCACGCAATAGAATACGGGAATACATGGAGCAATTTTTCCTTACAGACAGCATCATCAATAGTTGTCGCTCATGTTAGGTTTCTCTGGCAAAGTAATCAACTCCCTTTTATAGGGTATTTAGTAGAACATCTTTGCTTACTTAGAACTGAGCGATTTGTCACATTAAGGCACATTGATACAAAGTTATGTGTAATACTTGATAAATAACGACTTTTATTCAGAGAAGGTATGCATAAACACTCCCATAAAGCATTTAGTGATTGGTATCAAACACCGCTTGGGCAATTATTAGCTCAGGCGGAGCTGGAGCAGCTTAATGAAATATTACCGGATCTGTTTGGTTACCATTTACTTCAAATTGGTGTGCATGGTTCAAAAGTGCTTTGTCAGGCAAGTCGAATTTCACATCAGATACGTTTAGAAACGGAACCACAGCTGGTTGCAGGGGTATATGCACATGCGTCTCGCTTACCCTTTGCCAGTGAAAGTATTGATTTATGTGTAGTGAGTCATAGCCTTGAATTTGATGAAGATCCGCATGCCATCTTGCGTGAAATTGATCGTGTGTTAATTCCGGAAGGACATGTTGTTCTATTAGGCTTTAATCCTTTGAGCTGGTGGGGCATTAATCATCTTTTTCGTGGATGGAGAAAGCAATTACCATGGTCAGGAAAATTTTATATGCGTGCTCGTGTCAAAGATTGGCTGAGTGTATTGGGTTTTGACTGCGCCTATACGGGGGGGGTATTTTTCCGCCCACCTATTCAGCATGAAAAAACAATGTTGAAATTGATTTTCATGGAAAAATATATTCCCACATGGCTTAATATCTTTGCTGGGGTATATGTTATTACTGCACGTAAACGCACCAGTACCTTGACCCCAATAGGACCGCGTTGGCGAACATCAAGTAAAAAAATAATTAATAGTGGACTGGTAGAACCTAGTGCTCGAGGAATTCATAGTGACCGAACAAGTTGAGATTTTTACCGATGGTGCCTGCCGAGGTAACCCTGGACCCGGTGGTTGGGGAGTATTGTTACGTTTTAATGGTACTGAAAAATCACTTAAAGGTAGTGAGGCAGATACGACTAATAACCGCATGGAGCTTATGGCGGCGATTAGTGGTTTAGAGGCGTTAACACAACCTTGTAAAGTAAAGTTAACAACAGATTCTAAATATGTATTACAAGGACTAACAGAGTGGATGCCCAATTGGAAAAAACGTAATTGGCAGACGGCTGCTAAAAAGCCAGTTAAAAATGTTGATCTTTGGCAGCGGCTTGATGCCGCTGCACAAGCACATGATATTGATTGGCATTGGGTTAAAGGCCATAGCGGCCATCGAGAAAATGAAATGGTCGATCAGCTGGCTAATGATGCAGTCGATGAAATGCTGAATTCTGGAGCTTAAAATGGGATTTCTTCATATTTTATCGCTAAAAGTGAGAAGTCGGTCATATTTTTAAGTTTTAATTAATAAAATTCTTATTAAATAGGGTTCTATTTCAGGTTCACTTCAGTTTCGTTTCCTATTATTTCCTCAAGAAATAATTATTCTGTAAGGGAAACGCTGATGCTGCAAGTAGCGCTAAAAAATGACAATGGTGTTGAAAACCAGCTTTTTTACAACCACTTTAGATTAAAACGTTTTACTACGTTAACGCCCAAAGTAATTGCCATTACTAGCCTTTATTCGCCAGAGCGTCGTCGTATTGAGCGCTTTCTTGAGACAGAATTTAAGCGTAGTTATAACGCAACCATTACACAACATTACCCTATTCTCATGAGTGTCCAGGATGATGACGGAAATATTCTTGGGGCATTGGGTTTTCGTTATGCAGATGCTGAGCCACTCTTTCTTGAGCAATACCTTGATGTGCCTGTAGAAGAGCAATTATTACGAACAAGCCAAATTTCAATTAATCGTAATAAGATAGTTGAAGTAGGTAATTTGGCATCTCACGGGAATGGTGCGTCAATTTTTCTTTTTACTGCATTAACGGCTTTTCTTTCCCAACAAGGACGTGAAGTTATTAGTGTGACCGCTACAGATTCATTGCATCGCTTTTTTAATCACTTGAATATTGAACTTAATATTCTTGGTTATGCAGACCAACATCGTTTGCCTGATGCCGGCATGGCATGGGGGAGTTACTATCAAAGCAATCCAAGAATAGTCACTGGTAATGTTGAGCCTTCATATCATAAATTACAGCGCTATCTTCGTATGCGACTGGTGGTAGAGCCATTACAACTACAAGCGCAATTGCATCACAAGGTAATAAGCTAAGTGAGTAAACTTATTGCAGCTATTCATGAATATGCAGTAGCGCAAAAGCATGCCACTGCACTAGCATCGCAAGGCATCGAACTTAATTATCAAGATTTGGCGGATAAAGTAAGCGAACTATCAAATATATTAAGCCAGTATTCTGGTAAATGCATTGGTATAAAAATTGAAAACAGCATTAACTGGGTGTTGTTAGATCTTGCATGTATTGATGCTAAGGTTATAACTGTACCACTACCTGATTTTTTTACAGTCCAACAACAAATGCATGCATTGGAAACATCAGGTGCCGAATTATTATTGACAGATAAAAAAGAGCAAGAATTAAAATCTATTTTTTCTTTGAATGATTCATCAATTTTTTTAAAACAACTTGATTTTGAGCCTGTTAAGTTACCTGAATATACTGCGAAGGTAACTTACACATCGGGAACAACCGGTGAGCCTAAGGGGGTCTGTCTTTCACAACAGGGAATGGAGAAAGTTGCAGGCTCGTTGGTTGATGCAATTGGCCAAGATCAAGTAGAGAAAACTGCAGCCATACTTCCATTAGCCGTTTTATTAGAAAATCTGGCTGGTTGCTATGCCACCTTATTAGGGGGTGGTTGTTATGATATATGTCCCCAATCTCAGATTGGTTTTAAGCAAGGTATGATCCCAGATTTTACATCATTAATTGACTACTTGAATAAATCAAAAGCACAACACTGTATTCTGGTTCCTGAATTATTGCGAGGTGTAATGAGTGCCTTGGTATTATCGGGTAAACATTTATCAAAGATTAAGTTTATTGCAGTTGGAGGGTCACGCGTTTCTGTCTCGCTGTTAGAGCAGGCAGAAAAAATGGGGCTTCCTGTGTATGAGGGATATGGTCTTAGTGAAGCTGCATCGGTTGTTTCGGTTAATACACCTTCTACGCATCAGCAAGGGTCCGTTGGTAAAGTGTTGCCACATAGCCATATCGATATAGATCATGACGGTGAAATCATTCTTAAATCACCAGCCTTACTCGGATATGTGGGTGTTGAAAATAAACCCCAAATATTCCAGACGGGAGATATAGGCCATATTGATAATGAAGGTTTTCTTTATATAACAGGTAGAAAAAAGAATATTATTATTAATTCAATGGGTAGAAATATTTCTCCAGAATGGCCAGAAAGTGAATTACTAGCAAAGCTGCATATTGCACAAGCAGTTGTGTTGGGTGATGCGAAGTCAGAGTTAATTGCATTAATAGTTCCTACTTCAAAAGATACGACCTTATCGCAAATAGAAATTTCAGTGCAATCGGCGAACAAAGCATTACCTGAATATGCTCAGGTTAAACAGTGGCGAATGGTGCATCCATTTACAGTTGCAAATCACCAATTAACTGGTACAGGTAGACCTAAACGTAATGTTATTTCCAGCGTCTACCAGCAACAAATAAATACAATGTACAGCGCAGCATGAGGTTGAGATGAACACATTTTTTGAACAGTTAACCAAAGCAACAGACATTGAAAGGAAAGCGCTGTATCAAGTCCCCCAGATTGTGGATGCTGTTCGTGGCGAGATCAGTTTGGAGAGTTACGTCGCTTATCTTGAACAGGCTTATCATCATGTAAAGCATACGGTTCCTTTGTTGATGGCAGCTGGATCACGGGTACCACAAAACAAAGAGTATCTGCGTGAAGCATTGGTTGAATATGTAGAAGAAGAGCTAGGTCATCAGGAGTGGATCCTTAATGATATAAAAAATGCAGGTGGCAATGCCGAACAAGTACGTCTTGGGAGCCCTAATACAGCAACAGAAATGATGGTTGCATATGCTTATGATTATATTAATCGAAAAAATCCGGTTGGTTTCTTTGGTATGGTTTTTGTATTAGAAGGTACAAGTATTCAATTGGCAACTAATGCAGCACAAACCATTCAAGCATCACTTGGCTTAGATGATAATTGTTTTAGTTATCTTAGTTCACATGGCTCGCTTGATCTTGAGCACATGAAGTTCTTTGAAAAATTAGTTAATCAGATAAGCAACGAAGAAGATCAACAGGCAATTATTCACGTGGCGAAACGTATGTTTTTGCTTTTTGCTGGAATTTTTAAAAGCATTCCACATAAAAAAGGACTAAAGCATGCCATTTAAAGATAAGAACATAGTTATTACAGGTGGCGCGGGGGGAATTGGTCAATTACTTTGTCAGGCTTTTGTTGAGCACGGTGGAAAAGTAACCGTAGTTGACAGGGTAAATAAAATTGACACATCTGAAAATATAAGTTTATTGCAGGGTGACCTTTCTACTTTGGAGGGAATCCAAAATGTAGCGAATGAAATTTCATCTTGCAAAGTTGACGTGTTGGTGAATTTAGCCGGGTTACAATATTTTGGGTTATTTGAAGAACAATCAGCAGAACACATGATGCTACTTTATACTGTTAACCTTATTGCACCCGCAATGTTAGCGCAGTCAGTAACAAAACAAATGAAGCAGCGTGGCAATGGACAAATTGTAAACATTGGTTCAACGTTTGGCTCAATAAATTTTGCTCATTTTGTTAGCTACTCTAGCTCTAAAGCGGGGTTACAGGGATTGAGTGAGGCGTTACGTCGAGAGCTTGAGGCAGATGGCATAGATGTTACTTATATTGCACCACGCGCGGTAAAAACACCATTAAACGATGAGAAGGTAATGCAGTTAGCAGAAATAGTGAAGATGAATATGGATAGCCCCGAATTAGTTGTCGAGAAAATAATTCAGGCAATACTTAAAAATAAGAAAGACGTTTATATAGGTTTTCCGGAAAGCCTGTTTGTTCGAATTAATTCAATCTTACCACGGGTTGTTGATAAGGCACTGGCTGCCGATGATAGAAAAGCCAGACAATTACTTGAAAAATAGAAAAGGGTTAAGACTATGCAAAATATAAAATTAATGTGTTCCGTATTGATGGTTTTTTTCTCAGTTTCTGTATTACAGGCAGATACTGGAAAGTCAAAAATGGATGAAGATATTAGTTTGTTGCAACATGAGTGGGCACAGATAAAATATCAGGAAAAAGACGAGGATATTCAGGAAAAGAAAATTGCTGAATTAGCCAAAAAAGCAATAGGTATTACTAAGCAATACCCGGATTCTGCTGAACCTAAAATTTGGGCCGCCATAATTTTGAGTACCGAAGCTGGAATAGAAGGCGGGCTGGGTGCACTCGGTTTAGTAACTGATGCTAAAGAATTACTAGAAACCGCACAAAAAATTAATTCAAATGCATTAAGTGGTTCAGTTTATACTTCATTAGGTTCGTTGTATTATCAGGTTCCTGGCTGGCCTATTGGCTTTGGTGATGATGACAAAGCCAAAGCTAATCTTGAACAGGCTCGGGCGCTTAATCCAAATGGCATTGATTCTAATTATTTTTACGGTGATTTCCTTTTGGAACAAGGCGAGTATGATAAGGCGGTCAAGGTGCTGGAATTAGCACTACGCGCACCAAGTCGTCCGGAGCGTCCAATTGCTGATGCAGGGCGTCGCGAAGAAATAAAACAGGCACTTGCCAGAGCAAAACAAAATTTGGAAAGTGAAGAGTAAATTAATATTCCAGAATGGTTGATGAGATTCAGCCATTCTGGTAATAGCCATACAGGGTTAATTAAAATCCATGCGTTTAATGCTGATCGAAGATGACCCTCAACTTGGGAAGGCAATTTACCAAGGTTTAAAGCAGGAACATACAACAGATTGGTTTAAAAGTGCCGAAGAAGGAAACGCTGTTGTATATGAAACACCATACGATATTATCATTTTAGATATAAACCTCCCCGGTATTTCAGGTATAGAGTGGCTACAATCCTTACGGGCTAGAAAAGTAGATATCCCTGTTTTATTATTGACTGCGCGAGATACCTTACATCAAAAGATTGAGGGCTTAGATGCAGGGGCAGATGATTATCTTGTTAAACCATTCGATTTTGATGAATTATTAGCAAGGATTCGTGCTTTATTAAGACGTAAAGCCGCCTTTGTAAATAACGAACTTCAATATAAAAATATTGTTATAGATCTCGCCGCAAAAACAGTTACTAAAGATGGTCAGCCTATCGCTATTTCAGGAAAAGAATACGAAATATTACATATGTTACTTGATAATATTGGGCGCTGTTTAAGTAAGGAACAAATTGAGCAACGTATTTATAACTGGGATGATGAGTTAGGAAGTAATACCATCGAAGTGTATATCTCAACGATTCGTAAAAAGCTAGGTAAGGAATTAATTAAAACTATGCGAGGCATTGGTTACATAGTGGTGCGAGACACATGAAAAGGTGTTCTCTTCGCGTACGATTATTACGGTTTTTATTAATACCAGTAACTCTCGCTTACGTTATTACCGGCGGAGCATCATACTATAGTGTTTATCATGAAGCGGAAGAAATTTATGATGCTCAACTTACTCATTTTGCGAAAGTATTATACGCATTAACTAAAAATGATCTTAATAATCCCGAGATAAGCAGTAAACGTATAGATAATAACTATTTATACGACTTACACGAATATGAAAAAAACTTTGCTTACCGAGTTTGGGTTGGTAAACAAATTGTTTTGTTCTCTAGTAATGCCGAGTCCTTTGGTCCGACAGGCGTAGATGATGGATTTCTTGAGCGAATAATTGGACAAGAGCGATGGCGTTTCTTTATTTTTCGTGATGGGAAAATAACAATTGAAGTGGCCGAGAAATATGAAGTCCGTGCGGACTTGATACATCATATCCTTGAGGGGATTTTTGTGCCTCAGTTGTTAATTATACCTTTCTTAGCACTTATATTATGGTTAGGTGTTATCGGTGGGTTGCGTCCTTTGAATGTTTTATCCGGATTAATTCGCGGGCGTAGTCCGCAAAATCTAGAAGCTATTGAAGTTCCGGTTGTTCCTTATGAAGTTGCTCCTGTCGTTGACTCTATTAATGATTTAATGAAGCGGGTTGCTGATGTCTTAGAACATGAGAAGCAATTTTCTCACTATGCGGCGCATGAACTGCGAACGCCACTTGCTGCGTTAAAAACACAATTGCAGGTTGCATTACGGACAGAAGATCAGCATCAGGCTCGAGAAATGTTTGATGATTTGCTACCAGCAATTGATCGTATGCAGCATTTAGTTGAGCAATTAATGATGCTGGTTAGAGTTAAAGCATCAGATAATATTTTAGAACCCGTTGCGATAGGTCAAATTTGTAAAGAATCTTTAGCTGATTTAGTTCCTATAGCACTTGCATCAAACCGTCATCTTGAGAGTGAAATAGATATACAATCCAAAATTAATGGCAATGAGAAAATGTTATCAGTATTAATTGGTAACCTTGTTAGTAATGCTATTAAATATACAGCTGCAAATGGTCATGTGCAGGTGTATATTGCGACAGAATCGGATAAGGTCGTGTTGAAGGTGAAAGATGATGGTATCGGTATTGCCTTGAACGACAGAGAAAGTATTTTTGACAGTTTTTTTCGTGTTACGGGAACAGGCGTAGATGGCTGTGGCTTGGGTTTAGCTATTGTTAAATGGGTTGTGGATATGCATCATGCTGAAATTAGTCTGATAGATGGCTTAAATGGTAGTGGTGTCGGTTTTAAGGTGAGCTTTGATAGCTTCAAGGAAAAGTAATTTTAAGCAACATTTTTCTAGTATTTAGTTTATGATTCCTTTTGAATTTTAAAAATATTTAGTATTCCTATGAGACAAATTGTTCTTGATACAGAAACTACTGGGCTAGACCATAGCGATGGTCATCGCATTATTGAAATTGGTTGTGTTGAAATGGTTAATCGCCGTTTGACAGGCAATGATTTTCATCAATATCTACAACCTGATCGTGAAATTGATGCGGGTGCGATGGAAGTGCACGGTATTACTAATGAGAGTTTATTAGATAAACCTCGTTTTGAAGAAGTCGTTGCCGATCTGGTTGATTACCTAAAAGATGCTGAACTGATCATCCACAATGCTCCGTTTGATGTCGGCTTCCTCAATATGGAGCTGAAGCGTTGTAAAAGCAAAGATACGATAGAAAGTCTTTCAACAGTAATTGATAGTCTGGTGATGGCACGCCAGAAGCACCCGGGGCAGAAGAATACCCTTGATGCTTTATGCAAACGTTACTATGTCGATAATTCGCAACGTGATTTACATGGTGCCTTGCTCGATGCACAGATTCTTGCCGATGTTTATTTAGCGATGACCGGTGGGCAAGGCGCATTGATGCTGGATAGTTCAGTCGATGCGAGTGGTATGCCTTCAGAAGAAAAAATTCGTCGTTTGGATAGTGATCGCCCGGCACTGAAAGTGATTATGCCAACCGAAGATGAATTAGCATTACATGAGTCGCGCCTTGATGCAGTGGATAAAGGTTGTGACGATGGTGCCGTTTGGCGGAGAACCTAAATTAGTTAATCTGGCGTCATTGCGAACAACGCGCTGCAATCTTTAAAGTAAATATGTTCCATTTTGACATGGTTGCAGTCAGTCTTATCTTTCCGACACATTGTGCAGCACAGCGTAACCCTAAGGAGGAAAGATAAGACTGACTGCTTAAAGACTGAAACTTGGGTATTTTTATTCTGTTGACCACCTAAATAATCTCAAAAAAAAGCCCGTCAACGACGGGCTTTTTAAATACAACATTACGGCTAGCAATTAAGCGTTAGCTTTTTCCTGCTCAGCAATCTGCTTACGGACTTCGTCCATATCCAGTTCTTTCACTTTACCGACAATTTCAGTCAGTGCTGCTTCTGGCATGGCGCCAGGCTGTGAGAAAACAATAATATTTTCACGGAAAATCATCAGTGTTGGAATTGAACGAATCTGGAACATTTGACCAAGTTCCTGTTCTTCCTCGGTGTTGATTTTGGCGAATGTCACGTCTGGGTTCTCTTCAGCAACTTTCTCAAAAACCGGCGCAAAGCCTTTACAGGGGCCACACCAAGGCGCCCAAAAATCCAATACAACAATATTGTTGTCATCAAGAGTGGACTGTAAGGTGTCCTTGGTTAAATCTAATGGCATGCTCAAATCCTCGTTAAAATATCAGTGTTCACTAATATAAGGATAATATCAGAGAATACAAGTGCAGTATTAGCAAAAATAGGTTGTTTTTTGCTAGTTATTAAAGCTTTACCCATGTGCAGCAGGCACTAAGCAACGAACAGTCAGGATAAATTGAGGTTTCTGTTAGAAATGACCCATTCGGGTCATAGTAAATAAAAAGATAATCTATAGAATTAGCCCATAAATATTAGGACAGGTCGCTCTAAATGAAAAAAGTTATTTATTTCCTTGCCTTGCTGGGTTTCGCTAGTACTCCGGTTTATGCCGCAACCTTTAATTTTGGTGATTACGCGGATGGCATTAATTCTAATGGTTCCACATTTTCGAATAGCCTTGGAAATAGCGGCTTAGGTGAGTCTGGATATAGTTCGTACAGTGTTACCAATGCTGGCGTGACTGTAACGGCTACAGGTTCATATGATGACAACGGTACTACCAGAGATGCGTTTGCATATATGGATGGTAAATGGAGGAATCGTGCTGGTCTGGGTGTTTGCAAGGGACTGGCAGGAACACAATGTAGCCCTAGTAGCGATGACAACATCACATACAATGAAACATTGAAATTAGTATTTGATACTACTGTTTCATTGGATAGCGTGCGATTTGTTGATGGAGAGCACTTCACAAATTTTAATGGTAATTTTAATCTTCGTATCAATGAGGATAATTCTCTATTGTATACATTATCGTTAGCTGAGTTCCCTCTGTTATCAGGTTTTGTAGGTGATACATTTGAATTTATTAGTCTTGCAAGTCTAACTTCAAATTATAGTGAAGAGTTTTACATCAATACGTTAAATGTAACGACTGTTCCAGGAAATGTATCAACCGTTCCTGTTCCCGCCGCGGCGTGGTTGTTTGGTTCAGCACTGCTCGGAATGTTTGGTTTCTCAAGGCGTAAAAAAACTGTTTAAGTTATCTATTGTAATGACTCAATTAAAGGCTCCATTCGGAGCCTTTTTTACGTCTGCTTATCGCTGATATGCTGCTTCCAGGCAAGAAAAAATGAATGGCTGCTTATAGCTTAATTTGTTGTGACTGTGGTGATAAACAATCAAAGGGGTCAGACTATAAAACACCAGCGGCACGAATTAATAAATGTGTTGCATTGACCGGTTGAAATCACCGTCGTAAGAAGATTTTTCTCAGATGTTATTTTTTACTTTATGTTGTTGCAACGCCCAACTAACATGTTCCCGAACTATCTCAGATTCATGTCCAATTCGACTTTGCAAAGCATTTACAACACCATCTGATGTCTCAGCATTACCCAATGCCACTGCAATATTGCGTAACCAGCATTCATGACCAATTCGGCGTATAGAACTACCTGCCATGCGTTCTAAAAACATTTCCTCATCCCAACTAAAGAGTTCAATTAGGCTTACATGATCAAGTGAATGGCGTGGCATGAAATCGACTTCATGTGAGAGTTGTGCAAAACGATTCCAAGGGCACACTAGTTGGCAGTCATCACAACCATAAATACGGTTGCCGATCATTTTTCTAAATTCAAGTGGAATAGTGCTGCGCATTTCAATGGTTAGGTAACTGATACAACGTCGAGCATCGAGTCGGTTGGGGGCAATGATGGCTTGTGTCGGGCAAACATCAATACATGCTTGGCAGGTGCCGCAGTGATCGGTTGCTGCGTCGTCAACGGGTAGTGGTAAGTCGATAAATAATTCGCCAAGAAAAAACCAAGAACCTGCATCGCTACTAATGAGGTTGGTATGTTTTCCTAACCAACCAAGCCCGGCTTTATTGGCGAGTGCTTTTTCTAATACCGGTGCGCTATCGGTAAAAGCGCGGTAACCAAATTCACCAATTTTTTCGGTAATTTTGTTAGCAAGTTTTTGTAAACGGTTGCGTATTATTTTGTGGT
>JALTKP010000224.1 GCA_027078075.1 Gammaproteobacteria bacterium
TCCTCTGTAGAAAGTGGGATAGGAGGTGGATTGAGCCAGACGGTACGTTGACCATGTTCTTGCATGAGCGCGCGCGCATTGCCAGGGTTAGTTTCCATGTGAAATACCCGTGAAGCATGTGCATAAAGTACTTTATCACAAGCCACTTGTTCAAATGAGGGCAGTCTTAATGCGGTTTTATCTCGATTGAGTTTTACGCGTCGAGCATCAAGCTGTACTACAATCTTTTCACTTGTCGATTCGGTTTTTATTTGCTCACAATCTGGTTGTGCAGCATAAGGATCTGGGTGTTGTTCGATGACGCCTGGCTTATCGACATCGGTTGAGTTGACGATAGTCCAGTCATCAGGTGCAGATTTGCACATGAATGAGGTACCGCGAACATCTCTTATATCACTAACTGCCTCGCCATCAGCGAGACGATGCGCTATTTCAGTAATGGCACGTTCGGCATTACCGTAAACAAGTAAATCAGCTTTTGAATCAGGTAGAATTGATTTGCGTACCTTTCCTGACCAATGATCGTAATGAGCAATACGACGTAAGCTGGCTTCAATGCCACCAATAATAACGGGTACACCTTTGTAAGCTTCTCGTACTCGTTGGCTATATACGACAACAGAGCGATCCGGGCGTTTACCCGCTTCACCATTAGGGGTATAGGCGTCATTGTGACGTAAGCGACGATCAGCGGTGTAGCGGTTAACCATTGAGTCCATATTACCGGCAGTGATGCCGAAGAATAAGTTGGGCTGACCAAGCTCCATAAAAGCATTTTTATCTTGCCAGTCAGGCTGAGAAAGAATGCCAACACGAAAACCATGGGACTCAAGTAATCGGCCTATCATTGCCATCCCAAAGCTGGGGTGATCAACGTAAGCATCGCCAGTGACCAATATAATGTCACAACTATCCCAGCCCAATTCATACATCTCATCGCGAGACATAGGTAATACTGGTGCAATACCAAAGCGTTTTGCCCAGTACTGACGGTATGAGAAGAGATTCTTTGCTGTGTGCATAATTGAAGTATCGTAATAAGAAGGGGTTAGTACCCGAGTAATCTACTGAGCAATTATAGCGTATTTTTGGATTGAAGTTTTGTTAGTGAGACCTGATTTTTAATAATAGCCAGCTATAAATAACAATATTAATAGCAATAACGAGGCTACCAAGTATAAGTTGGTGATCATTAGTGAGTTCTGTAGGGTAAATTAGCGGAACAAGGTAATATTCGACAAAACCAGATTCATAGCCTGTCTCCCCTGCAGCTCGACGAAGCGCATTTTCCCAATGAGTGAGTGGGCAGATCCAGTGGTTAAATTCAACAAGAACACCCCAGACAACGGCTGCTAGGTGGAGCGAGAAGAGCCCATGCCATTTGAATAGAAGCAAGCCACCAAAGATGACAAAGAAAATAAACAATAAGTGCACTATAAGTAATGTATCTGCTGCAAATGAATAAAGCATAGGCTACTTATACCAGCCAAAATATGTAAATATCAATAGCATTAAGATTGCTAAACTAAGAGTCATAAAGATATATAAATGTTTAATCGCTTATATTACACGTTATTATTGATAATACACTTAGTCGTTATTCCTGTATCAGCTGTAGGCGCGGAGCCTGAGCAAGAACTAAGAATTGTTACTGGTCGTTCATCATATTCTTTGGTGATAGAAAGCCTTGCAGAAGGATTTAATAAACAATACCCAGAAGTAATAGTAAAAGTATTAAAGATGGGAACTATGTTAGCAATGAGAACTGCAAGGAAGGGTGATGTCGATATTTTAATCTCATACCATCGCGATGGAGAGAGAGAGCTATTAAAAGAAGATGTTATTAAAAGCCGCATAGAATTTATGTTTAGTTCATATGCCATCTTTGGTCCACCTGATGATCAGCTGAATTTACAGAAAGAGACGGCGATTAAAACAGTCCTTAGGAAATTATCAGAATCAGGTTCAACCTTCATAATATCGTCAAAAAAAGGCGGCAATTACCATAAGATGACAGAATTATGGAGTAGTGCAGGAATTGTACCGGATGGAAAATGGTATGACATAATAGATACAACAACCTTAAGTGTTATGCGGATAGCTGCAGAACAAGAAGCGTATACGATGGGTGATAGTTATAATTATTTTCTAAAGAAAGATGAGTTTTCTAATTCACTAGTACCGCTGTATCAAGGTGGGTATGAATTACACAAACCTTTTAGTATCTTAACGGTTAATCATAGAAAAAATTCGCGTGACAATAGTGCTTATGCAGAGACGTTTGTTGATTTTGTTCTTTCAGATGCGGGGCAGCAAATTATAAATAAAGCGAATAAAGATATTTTTAATGCACCTGTGTTTTTTCCCGCAGTAAATTTTAATCCTTCTGCAATTGCCAAGAGAGAAAATATTCGATTACAAAAAACAAATCGAAGTCTGTATATTGTTACAGGGCTGTTGATAGTAACTGGTGGTATGTTTTTGGTTGTGTTTTATTTTTTCTTTCAGACGCGATATTTTCGAAAAGAAAAAATGAATGCAGAGATCGATAAGGGTGTTGCAGAGCTGGCAAATAAGACAAAATCTGATTTTCTTTCAAGAATGAGTCATGAATTGCGAACACCTTTAAACGCCATTCTCGGTTTTAGCCAAATACTTGAAATGAAAGAAAAAGATCAAGAAAAGAAAAGGCACCTTCAAGATATTGTAAAAGCAGGGCAGCACTTGCATCATTTGATTAATGATATTCTTGAAATAACAAATATTGATAGCGATAGAGTTGGCATAGAAATAAGTGAAGTGTCGATTGGAGAAATAATTGATGATTGTATCGTTCTTTGTAAAAAAGAGATAAATGAGAATGATATAAGCCTCAGCTTTAAAGGTGATATGCAAAGTAAGGTATTAGCTGATCCATTACGCTTAAAAGAAGTGTTGTTGAATTTAATCACTAATGCAATTAAATATAATAAATTATCAGGAAAAATTATTATTGAGGCTAAAAAAATAGACAATCAACGATTGCGTGTTTCTATAACTGACTCAGGTCAAGGCATTAGTGAGGATAAACAAGTACATTTATTCGAACCATTTGAACGCTTAGGTATGGAACTGAGTGGTATAGAAGGCACAGGTATTGGTTTAGTTATTTGTAAAAGTCTAATGGAACTAATGTCAGGGGATATTGGTTATATAAGTACCCTTGGGAAGGGCAGTACATTTTGGATAGAAATTAAGTTAGCTTGAAGTGATAGATTGTATTTTAAAAAAAGTAATACACATTACATTTAATTAAGGGTAGTTATATGGCTTATACGCAAGAAAATTTATCAGAATTGGATCTATTAATGCTTTACGATCTGAGTAATACCCAGAAAGGTATTAAGATCCATAAAACGGCACTGCCAGAAAAGATTGCTGCGGCGCAGCGTTTGTTTGAGAAAGGCTTCATCACCCAAGCAGATGGTGGTTACTTAACAACGTTAGGTGCTGAAGCAGCAGAGCAAGCACAATCCTTGTTTACGATGTTGAATGCACACAGTGGTGAATAATTTTATCTTAGCCCCGTTAAAGTGTAGATAATGGCAGTAACATAATTTAGCGATGGACCGATAAATTGCCAGAGTAATCCACTGAATATTAAAGCAATAAGAATAAACATGCCGAAAGGTTCAACTTTGCTTAATAAGATTGCGGCACGAGTTGGTAACAGGCTAACAGCAATTCTGCCACCATCAGTTGGTGGAAT
>JALTKP010000225.1 GCA_027078075.1 Gammaproteobacteria bacterium
CTATTTTATCACTGACTGCCATCGCAATGATATCTGTCAGGTAATATTCCCCTTGTGCATTCTCATTGCTCAAATTGCTTAACCACGTGCTTAATTTCTCAGCGGGTACACACATGATCCCTGTATTGATCTCATGGATAGTGAGTTGATCGTCGTTTGCGTCTTTATGTTCGACAATACTGATCACTTTTTGTGCATTATCACGCACAATACGGCCATAGCCCTGCGGATCATCTAATTCTATTGTCAGTAAGCTCATTGATGAATCAGAGCAATTATCCAGCATTGCTTCTAGGGTACTGGTTCTTATTAATGGCACATCACCGTAAAGGATCAGTATTTTACCTGAATCTGGAATCTTAGGAATAGCTTGCGCGACTGCATGACCTGTACCTAGCTGTTCTGCCTGTTCAGCCCATTCAACCTGCTCACTCTGTAGCTGTTGACGAACTTGATCACCACCGTGACCATAGACAATACATGTATTTTGAGGATTTAGACGTTTAGTGGCAGCCCAAACATGCTCGAGTAAACTGCGGTGTGCGAGTTTGTGCAGGACTTTAGGCAAGGATGAACACATCCGAGAGCCTTGACCAGCTGCTAAAATAATTACTGAACAATTCATCTGGCTATTGTTGCGGAAAATGCCACGAGGTACAAACTATAACTAGTGTGGCGCGCCGGTGGCTGTATCCATGACATCAACCCCATAAGGTTGAGCAGGTGTCTTATTGGCAATTTCTTCTTCAGTGGCATCACGAATATTGTGAATAGTCGCGTCAAAACTGACTGTCTTGCCTGCAAAAGGGTGGTTACCATCCAATGTCAGCATATTATCTTCAATCTTGCTAACGATAAACAGCTTGGTTTCGCCATTTTCGTTTTGGAACTCAGCTTGTGCGCCGACATAACGAAATTCTTCAGGGACATTATCAATCTTATCGGAGAACATTAATTCAGGATCATGAGTACCGAAGCCATCTTCAGGTGAAATAGTCACGCTAACAACATCATCAACTTCGTGACCATCAAGTGCTTTCTCTAATGCAGGCAACAATTCACTGCCAACACCATGCACATAACTCACTGGTACATCATTTTGCTCAATCTTATCACCCGCATCATCTTTAATGATGTAAGTAATCGTAACTAGTTTGTTTTGTGAAACCGATATGCTCACTGGAGTCTTCGTTTAACGCTTGGTTTTACGAAGATGGTCAATGGCTTTAAGTTGTGCCATCGCTTCTGCTAATTCAGCCTGTGCTTTAGCATAATCGACTTTATCTGCCGTATCTTTTAATGCGGCTTCAGCATGTTTTTTCGCTTCTAAAGCAGAGGCTTCATCAAGATCTTTAGCACGAACAGCTGTGTCAGCAAGTACAGTAACAATATGTGGCTGTACTTCTAACATGCCACCTGAGACATAAAAGAATTGCTCTTCTTTGCCTGCCGTTTGCAAACGAACTTCACCGGCTTTAAGTGGTGTCAGCATTGGCGTATGACGTGGAGCAATACCCACTTCACCCATTATTGCAGGAGCAAACACCATTTCAGCGGTGCCAGAAAAAATTTCTTCTTCTGCACTAACGATGTTGACGTGTGTTGTCATTGCCATTTTTTAATGCCTCAAACGTTAAAGCGTTTTCGCTTTTTCTACTACTTCTTCAATACCGCCGACCATATAGAAAGCCTGCTCTGGTAATGAATCGTATTCACCTGCCAAAATGCCTTTAAATGCATTAAGCGTATCTTTCAACGAAACGTATTTGCCTTGCGCGCCAGTAAATACTTCTGCAACGAAGAAAGGTTGTGACAAGTAGCGTTGAATTTTACGTGCACGGGATACGGCTTGTTTATCTTCTTCCGATAATTCATCCATACCTAGAATTGCGATAATATCTTTCAATTCTTTGTAGCGTTGTAGTAAACCTTGAACGCCACGAGCAATATCATAATGATCTTGACCAACAACTAATGGATCTAGCTGACGTGATGTTGAATCCAGAGGATCAACCGCAGGGTAGATACCCAGTTCTGCAACTTGACGAGACAATACTAGTGTCGCATCCAAGTGAGCGAAGGTAGTCGCTGGTGATGGATCGGTTAAATCATCGGCTGGTACGTATACCGCTTGGAACGATGTAATTGAACCGGTCTTAGTTGATGTAATACGCTCTTGAAGTACACCCATTTCTTCAGCAAGGGTTGGTTGGTAACCTACTGCTGATGGCATACGACCTAATAATGCTGATACTTCAGTACCGGCAAGAGTGTAACGGTAAATGTTATCAATGAACATTAATACGTCACGACCTTCATCACGGAAATGTTCCGCCATGGTTAAACCTGTTAGTGCTACACGAAGACGGTTGCCTGGAGGCTCATTCATCTGACCGTAAACCAAGGCTACTTTATCAAGTACGCCGCCTTCTTCCATTTCGTAGTAGAAATCGTTACCTTCACGAGTACGTTCACCAACACCGGCGAATACCGAGAAGCCACTGTGTTCTACCGCGATGTTACGAATTAATTCCATCAGTGTTACGGTTTTACCAACACCCGCACCACCGAATAAACCAATTTTACCGCCCTTAGCAATCGGCATAATCAAGTCGATAACTTTAACACCTGTTTCAAGGATTTCTACCGCGCTAGACTGTTCATCAAACGCTGGTGGATCACGGTGAATAGGCATAGTCTTTTCAGCACCAATTTCACCCGCGTTATCAACTGGGTTACCTAATACATCCATGATACGGCCCAGTGTCTTTTGACCTACTGGTACACGAATCGCTTCACCTGTATTTGTAACGGTTTCGCCACGACGTAAACCATCGGTGGTTCCCATTGCGATAGTACGCACAATTCCGTCACCGAGTTGCTGCTGAACTTCGAGAGTTAAACCTTTCTCTTCCAGTTTCAGCGCATCGTAGATCTTTGGCACACTGTCACGTGGGAATTCCACATCAACAACGGCACCAATCACTTCCACAACGTTGCCAGCACTCATCTTCGTATCCTCTTTAATCTGAATTCTTTAATTATCTGAAATGTTATACAGCAGCTGCGCCACTGACGATTTCAGAAATTTCCTGTGTAATTGCAGCCTGTCGCGCTTTGTTATAAATCAGCTGCAATTCATCAATTATGTCGCCCGCATTATCTGTCGCACTCTTCATCGCGATCATGCGTGCAGACATTTCACATGCAATATTTTCTACAACACCCTGATAAACTAATGACTCGATGTAACGCATTAACAGGCCATCAAGTACATTCTTTGCATCAGGTTCGTAAATGTAATCCCAGTGATGCTTAAGATTTTCATCATCTTCCGCAGGCAATGGTAATAACTGTTCGATATGTGCCTGTTGCGTCATGGTATTTACAAAATCATTAAATACTAAGTACAGACGGTCAATCTTGCCTTCATAGTATGCATCCAACATCACTTTAACCGAACCGATTAAGTCATGGGCACGAGGTGAATCACCGTAATCATCAAACTTACCAACGATGTTGCCACTTAAACGAGCAAAGAAACTGCCCGCTTTTTTACCAATGGTGCAAACATCAACATCAACGCCTTTGTCATCCCATTCTTTCATCGAAGCGATAACTGCTTTGAATACATTAATATTCAAACCACCACATAAACCACGGTCAGATGAAACAACAATATAACCAACACGTTTAACGTCACGTTCTTTCATGAACGGATGTTTATATTCAGGGTGTGCATTAGCAAGGTGACCAACTACACTACGCATTTTTTCTGCGTAAGGGCGTGCTGCTACCATACGGTCTTTGGCTTTGCGCATTTTACTCGCAGCAACCATTTCCATTGCACTGGTGATCTTCTGAGTGTTTCTTACACTCTCGATCTTAGTACGAATTTCTTTTCCGCCTGCCATTACTTTCGTCCGTTTAAACTAAATTAGTTTAGTAAGAGTTATTTGCTTTGAAGTCTTCGATAGCTGCTTTTAGCTCAGCTTCAACTTCATCATTCCAGTCGCCAGTTTCATTGATTTTTGCAATCAAGGCTGTTTGGCTGCTATTCATGTAGCTTAATAACGCTGCTTCAAAATCAACGACTTTGTTTACGTCTACATCATCAATGTAACCTTCATTAGCGGCGTACAATGACGTTGCCATTTCTGCTACTGATAAAGGACTGTATTGTTTCTGTTTCATCAACTCTGTAACACGTTGACCACGTTCAATCTGGTTACGGGTTGTTTCATCAAGGTCTGATGCAAACTGTGCGAATGCCGCTAATTCACGGTACTGCGCTAGTGCCAAACGAATACCGCCACCGAGTTTCTTAATAATGGTTGTTTGTGCTGCACCACCAACTCGAGATACTGATAGACCGGCATTAATCGCTGGACGAATACCAGCGTTGAATAAATCTGACTCTAAGAAGATTTGACCATCGGTAATTGAAATCACGTTAGTTGGTACGAATGCAGATACATCGCCCGCTTGTGTTTCAATAATTGGTAAAGCAGTTAATGAACCTGTTTTGCCTTTTACTTCGCCGTTAGTCAATCTTTCTACTTCTTTCGCGTTAATTCGTGAAGAACGTTCTAGTAAACGAGAGTGCAAGTAGAAAACGTCACCTGGGTAGGCTTCACGACCTGGTGGACGTTTTAACAATAATGAAACCTGACGGTAGGCCCATGCTTGTTTAGTCAAATCATCATAAATAATCAGTGCATCTTCGCCACGGTCGCGGAAGTATTCGCCCATGGTACAACCAGAGTAAGGTGCAATATATTGCATCGCTGCTGATTCAGAGGCTGCCGCAGCAACAATGATGGTATGTTCTAATGCGCCATGTTCTTCAAGTTTACGAACAACACCAGCAATAGAAGATGCCTTTTGACCAATCGCAACATAAACACAAGTAACGCCTGTGCCTTTTTGGTTAATAATGGCATCAATCGCAACCGCAGTTTTACCAGTTTGGCGATCACCAATAATTAATTCACGTTGACCACGTCCAATTGGCACCATGGCATCAATCGCTTTCAAACCAGTTTGTACTGGTTGATCAACTGACTTACGTTCAATAACGCCTGGCGCTACTTTTTCAATCGGTGACAACATGTCTGATTCAATGTCGCCCTTACCGTCAATAGGGTTACCTAAAGAATCAACAACGCGACCAAGTAGACCACGGCCTACTGGTACTTCAAGAATACGACCGGTACATTTAACCTTATCGCCTTCTGTAATATTCTTATAGTTACCTAGAATTACCGCGCCAACTGAATCGCGCTCTAAGTTAAGTGCCATACCGTAGACGTTGCCTGGGAATTCAATCATTTCACCCTGCATCGCGTCAGCTAGTCCATGAATACGCGCAATACCGTCAGTCAAGCTGACGACAGTACCTTCATTACGCGCTTCGGCAGTCGCTTCAAAATTCTTGATGCGCTGCTTAATCAGCTCGCTGATTTCAGATGGATTAAGTTGTTGCATAACTTTTCCCCTTGATGTGGCGGTGCTTCCGCTCACCCGGTCAATTTTCTAAAAATTTAAAATTCTAAATAAGTGCGTGCGCGAATTTTTCTAATTTTCCGCGTACTGAACCGTCAATAACGGTATCGCCTGCACGAATAATCGCGCCACCTACAATGCTTTCATCGACTTCAACCTGCAACACAACGTCACGGTTAAAGCGTGCTTTCAATGCACTCGCCATTTCTTTCTGCTGTGCATCCGACATTGGCTTTGCACTAATCACAGTTGCTTCAAGTGTGCCTTCTGCATCTGCTCGCAGCTCTTCATAAAGCGCGGCGATTTCAGGAAACAATGCCAAGCGACGATTTTCAGCCAATAACTTCACAAAGTTACGACCTTGATCATCAAGCTGGTCATCACATACTTGAATAAACAATTCAGCCTGCTCAGTCACCAATAAGTTAGGACTGTCGATGGCTTCACACATTGCGTTATCTGCTGAAACGACTGCAGCAAAACCTAACATGTCAGACCATTTTGCTAATGAGTCAGCTTCTTTAGCCAAATCAAAAGCCGCCTGTGCATAAGGGCGTGCGATAGTATTGAGTTCAGACATTATCTATTAGCCTCAGATCTGCGCTGCTAATTTCTTAATCATGTCATCATGCGCTGAGGCATCAACTTCACGTTCAAGAATTTTTTCAGCACCACTGATTACAATTGCACCTAAGTCAGCACGCAAAGTTTCTTTTGCACGTTGCACTTCTTGGTCAATTTCAGCTTTAGCAGCAGTAAGCAAACGATCACCTTCACTGCGTGCGTCTGTCTTAGACTCATCAACAATATCCGATGCGCGTTTTTCAGCTTTAGCAATAATTTCCGATGCCTGCTCTTTCGCTTCTTTCAATGCTTCAATAGCACGCTTTTCTGCAAGCTCATGCTCATGCTGGCCACGTTCGGCGGCTGCAAGACCATCTGCAATTTGCGTTTTACGCTCATGCAGTGCATTGATAATCGGTGCCCATACAAATTTCTTGCAGAACCATACGAACGCGATAAACACGATCATTTCTGCAATCAATGTAAGATTAATATTCATACCGGTATCTCGATTAGTTGAGGTTACGTTGTTCTATGTTTTCGATGCTTGCTTATGCAACAGCGAAAATAATGTAGAACGCGATACCTACAGCAATCATTGGTACGGCATCAACAAGACCCATAACGATGAAGAACTGTGTACGTAGCATTGGAATCAATTCTGGTTGACGTGCAGCGCCTTCAAGGAAGCGTCCGCCCAAAACACCAATACCCACAGCTGCACCAAGTGCACCTAAGCCCATCATAATAGCGCCTGCGATGTATAGTAGTGCTGTTTCCATGATTATCTCCTAAGTTTATTCTTTAAAAATTAATAAAAAGTAAAAAGTTATGTATATCTAAAATTTAGTGATGCGAATGTGCCATTTCCATATATACAATGGTCAACGTCATAAAGATGAACGCCTGCAAAGTAACAATAAGGATATGGAAGATTGCCCAACCAAGGTGTAAGAAACCACCGAAGATGCCCAACGCTAAACCGGCGTTAAACATAATTGCAATCAGAATAAAGATCATTTCACCGGCGTACATGTTACCGAATAGTCGTAACGACAATGAAATTGGTTTAGCAATCAATGACACAAATTCAAGCAAGAAGTTGATAGGGATTAAAATACCCTGAACAACTTTATTACTTGATTGGAATGGCATCAGGGTTAATTCTGCAGCAAAGCCGCCAGCGCCCTTAATCTTGAGACTGTAGAAAATAGTCAAAAGGAAAATTGAAATCGCCATACCGAATGTTGCGTTTGGATCCGTTGAAGGAACAACCTTCATAAAGGCAGCATGTGGATCAATACCAAACACCGGTGCAATAAATCGTTCGAATGCAGCGGGGATGAAGTCAACTGGAATCAAATCCATGAAGTTCATCAAAAAGACCCAAACAAAAACGGTCAAAGCTAATGGCGCAACAAGATCATTCTTAGAACTAAACGATCCACGCACACTGCTATCAATGAATTCAACAATCCATTCTACAAAGTTCTGTAAACCAGAAGGGATGCCAGCCGTTGCTTTACGCGCCGCTTTGCTAAAGAAGTATAGGAAAATCACACCCAGAAGGATGGACCAAAACATTGTATCTACATGTATCGCCCAAAAACCCATTTCTTTGGCTTCGGCTGCAGTATGTGCAAGCCCCCAACTTCCATCTGGATGTTGGCCATAAGTCAGGTTTTGCAAGTGATGCTTGATATAGGCAGTTGAAGTTAGCGTATCGCCAGCCATGATCTCACTTTCTCAAAGTTTTAAAATTCGGGTCACCAACATATTGTGCTACCAGCGCTACACCAAACCCGCCGACTACTGCGAGAGGGAGCAGCTGTAATGCACCCATTCCGAGTGCGAACAACACAATTGTCGCTATAAATCTTTGTATCGAGCAACTCATCATGAGTCGCAAGTTATGTTCTGCATCTGCTCGCGCCTGAGTTTTAGCTCGTCGCAAAAATCTATGCTGCAAAAACATATTATTCAATGTAATTCCGCTGCCGAAGAGGACTCCGACTATTCCATCCAGCCCCTTTAAACAAAAACCAGTGGCTGCCGCAAAACTAATAAATATTGCTATAAAAATCAGTTGTTTGCGCATGGCGTTACATTCATTTTTCCGTGCCGTATTGAAACAAGTTCAACATTCATTTCTGACCTATGATGGTGCAGAGGAGGAGCACGGGCGCGAAGTATATAGACTCCACTACACAGGGTCAATCATGCTCCTATAAACCCTGCCTATTTAGGCGTATATAAATCTAATAAGCAATACAGCCAATTTTGTAACTATTTGATATGCCGTAAGATTCCGTCTAATTCATCCAAGCTATTATAGTCAATTACCAGCTTACCTTTACCTCGCGCGGTATGCTGAATTTGTACTTTAGCGCCTAATTTCTCAGACAATTGCTCCTGAAAACGGCGAATATCTGGATCTAAATGGGTTGTTTTAGGTCGTGCACGTTTTTCACTTTCTGTTTCACGACGTACCATTTGCTCAGTTTCACGTACCGAAAGGCCTTTTTGTGCCACTTTTGCCGCTGCTGCAAGCTGTGCGGCACCGCGCAAACCTAATAAAGCACGTCCATGCCCCATTTCCAGCTCTCCACGAATCATCATTTGTTGCACTTCTTCATTTAATTCCTGTAAGCGCAATAAATTGGAAACAGAAGCACGAGAACGACCGACTGCTTCAGCTGCTTGCTGATGCGTCATCTCAAATTCATTGAGTAAACGTTGTAATGCTCGGGCTTCTTCAATGGGGTTTAAGTTTTCACGCTGAATATTTTCAATCAGTGCAATCGCAACAGCAGCTGAGTCGGGTACATCACGAACGACGGCTGGAATTTCATGTAAGCCAGCTATTTGACTGGCACGCCAACGACGTTCACCGGCGATAATTTCATAACGTCCTTCGCCAATAGGACGAACAACGATTGGCTGTACAACGCCTTGGGCACGAATCGAGTCAGCCAACTCCTGCAAACTATCGTTATGCATGTCGACACGTGGCTGATATTTACCGCGCTGCATTAAATCTACGGCAAGATGACGTAATTCACTTTCGGCGACGGGCTCGTTATTGGTTGCTGCAACTGCGGCGCTGCCTAATAAAGCATCCAGACCGCGTCCTAACCCTCGTTTTTTTGCTGCCATGACGTTATTCAAAATCCCTAAAAATACTTATCTCTAACCCGCCGCTTCTACGACGACTTGTTGTTGCTGTTCTTCACGACGCAATATTTCACCGGCAAGCGCTAAGTACGCAACGGCTCCGCGTGATGATTTGTCATACATAATTACTGGCAGTCCGTGGCTAGGTGCCTCTGCCAGACGTATATTTCTTGGTATTAATGTTCGGTAAACTTTGTCACCAAAGTGGGTGTTCAACTGATTCGAAACATCGTTCGCAAGCCGGTTACGCGGGTCAAACATGGTTCGAAGTAAACCTTCAATTTCAAGTTGAGGGTTAACAGAGGCACGTAATGATTCAATTGTTTCAACCAACGCTGATAATCCTTCCAATGCATAATATTCACACTGCATAGGAATAATGACACCTTGCGCAGCGGTTAATGCATTTAGCGTTAACATATTAAGTGAAGGCGGGCAGTCAATAAGAATGTAGTCATAATCATCATTCACTTTATTGAGTGCTTCACGTAAACGACGCTCGCGTCCTTCCGCATTCATTAACGCGACTTCTGCCGCGGTTAAATCACTATTACTTGGTACAACGGCTAAATTTTCGGTTTCTGTTTTAACTAAGGTTTCAGCAATCGATGCTTCACCAAGCAATACATCACAAGATGAAAGCTCCACGCTATGTTTATCTACGCCGCAACCCATAGTGGCATTACCTTGTGGATCAAGATCGATTAACAAAACGCGACGTTTTGTTATTGCAAGAGACGCAGCCAAATTGACACACGTAGTGGTCTTGCCAACGCCGCCTTTCTGATTAGTAATTGCGAAAATTCGAGCCATGGTGTTTTTCTAACACTCTATTCATTGTTTGTCTGAATTATTCACCGCGGCGAAGCTTGTTGTTTTTTAATCAACAATATCCTCTAGCGGGTCGACTAGTCTCTACCGTCTACGTCGAACTTGCAAGATGATCTTTGCTTTATTTACGGACTAATGTCACAACGTGACGTTCCGCATTTACGTTGGGAACTTCGAGTGAATCCGATTTTATTTGCCATTGATCAGGCAAGCTGTTGATTTCTTGAGCAGGAAAACGACCCTTCATTGCCAGCAACCGCCCAGAGCTTGTACATAGGTGCTCTGTGGCACTGACAAAATCTTCCATCGCCGTAAATGCACGCGAGATAATTGTGTCGAATAAATCAGCCGGTTGGTAATCTTCTATGCGACTTTGCACTACCTGAACATTTTTTAGCCCAAGTTCACCCACCGCTTGCAACACAAAACGAGTCCGCTTCATCGCACTATCGAGTAAAACAAATTGTTTATCTGGATTAGCTAAAGCGAGCGGAATACCGGGCAGACCGGCACCTGTCCCTACATCTAATACTCGTTCTCCACGTAAGTAAGTATTTACACTGAGAGAATCGAGCAGGTGTTGAGGTACCATTTTTTGAATATCACGGACAGCCGTCAAATTATAAGTTTTATTCCACTTATCAAGCAGCTGAAGATATCTGATTAACTTGAGCTGAATATCCTCATCCAGCTTGCAGCCCATTGACTGCAAGCCCCCAGCCAGCTGTGTTGCTAAATGTTCTGGCTGAGTTGCTGATGACATAATGTTCTATTTCTAAGTTAGTGCTTACTTAGGCGTAATAGCGCCCGTTGCAATCCCTGTTAACTTATTCAAAGCACCGGTCATTTTCTTAACAATCTTTGGACGATTCTTAATATTATGACGTGATGCAATATAAGCAGGATCGTTATACGTTAGCCAAACTTGGCCTTTTGCATCTTCCCAAGCAAGTGCTTTCATTGGTAAATCGATACCCGCTGTTTGGTTACTGGTAAACATGTGTGAACCAAGTTTCGGGTTACCAAATAAAAGTAACTCCGTTGGTCGAAGTGGAATATTATTTTTGTTTGCACCATCTGAATGACTCCAGCGCGTCACAATCGTAATACCTTTTTTCTTTAAAACTTTTTCTAAACGATCCAATGTTTCTTTAACGCTAAACTTACTTGATTTAGTGATCATGCCATTATCATCTGCAACGGCAACTGATGTGGTTAATGAAGTAATAGAAAATAAAATCGCAATTATTAGTGAACGTGTCATGGCTTAGCTCCTAGTCATACTTATTTTTATATGTGTGCCTAAACTTCGACCACAGATTAACAACGATGTTACCGCTGTTCTGTGCCTTTAAGCACGTTTTTTCAAATATACCAATAATAATGAGATAGCTGCCGGTGTTACACCGGGAATACGCGCTGCTTGTGCAATAGTTTCTGGACGTGTGTCAGTAAATTTTTGTCTAACTTCAGCCGATAAGCCTTTAACTGCTGCGTAATCCATTTCTATCGGTAATGCTCTGGCTTCATTATTTTTTAATTTTGCAATTTCATCTTTTTGGCGACCAATATAGCCCGAGTATTTCGCTTGTACATCAACTTGTGCAGCTATGCGTGGATCTTCAACTACTTTACCAATCGCAGCAAGGGCAACTAAAGCATGGTAATCAACATCAGGGCGTCGCAAAATTTCTAGTGCGCGTGTTTCTCGCGATAAAGTTTGACCTAACACTCGTTCTGCATCTTCTGCGCTGATTGAATCAGGCTGAACGACCAATGATTTTAGTCGTTTCTGCTCCGCTTCGACCCCTTGACGATATTCGTTAAAACGCTGCCAACGCGTTTCATCAACCAAGCCAATCTCATGACCTTGTTCGGTTAAACGTAAATCAGCATTGTCTTCGCGCAGTAACAATCGATATTCAGCGCGACTGGTAAACATACGATAGGGTTCTTTGGTGCCACTGGTAATTAAGTCATCAATCAATACACCGATATATGCTTCATCACGGCGCGGTGTCCAAGGTGCTTGATCGCGCGTTTGACGTGCCGCATTTAAACCAGCAATTAAACCTTGTGCAGCGGCTTCTTCATAACCAGTGGTGCCATTAATTTGTCCGGCAAAAAATAAACCTGGTACATGTTTAGTTTCCAGCGATGCTTTTAAATCACGTGGATCAAAAAAATCATATTCAATTGCATAACCAGGTCGAGTGATATGTGCATTTTCAAAGCCGGCAATCGAACGTACAAATGCTTCCTGCACATCGTAAGGTAAGCTGGTTGAAATGCCGTTCGGATAAACTTCGTGGGTATTTAAACCTTCCGGTTCAATAAAAATCTGATGCGAATCTTTATCAGCAAAGCGAACTACTTTATCTTCAATTGACGGGCAGTAACGCGGACCGACACCTTCAATCACACCTGTGTACATTGGCGAGCGATCCAATCCGGCACGAATTAAGTCATGGGTTTTTTTGCTGGTGTAAGTTATATGGCAAGACACTTGTTCTGGATGATCGTCCACTGAACCCATGTATGAAAATACCGGTAACGGAGTATCACCCGGTTGTTCGGCAAGCTGACTGTAATCAATGGTGCGACCATCAATACGCGGCGGGGTGCCTGTTTTTAGGCGCTCAACCCGAAATGGCATTTCACGCAAACGCACAGATAAGGCATTCGATGGCGGATCACCTGCTCGACCACCCTGATAATTGGCTTCGCCAATATGAATACGGCCACCGAGGAAGGTTCCAACTGTTAAAACTACTGCTTGGGCGGTAAATTTCAGCCCCATTTGCGTAACAACACCAACGACCCGATCGCCATCCATAATCAAATCGTCGGCTGATTGTTGGAAAATACTCAGATTTTGCTGGTTTTCCAGAACAACCCGAATCGCTTGTTTGTATAAAACCCGATCCGCTTGTGCCCGTGTTGCACGTACTGCTGGGCCTTTTCTGGCATTCAGCGTGCGAAATTGAATACCAGCTTTATCCGTGGCTTTCGCCATGATTCCGCCAAGCGCATCCACTTCTTTAACCAAATGACCTTTACCAATACCACCAATCGCTGGATTACAGCTCATTTGACCTAAAGTATCGATGTTGTGAGTCAGCAACAAAGTTTTCGCACCACTGCGCGCAGAGGCAAGCGCTGCCTCGGTTCCGGCATGGCCGCCACCGATCACAATTACATCAAATGTATGTTCTGCGTACATGGGCTTTATTTTACCTGATCTTGAGGTCTATTTACCGATACAGAAACTACTGAATATTTCACCCAGCAAATCATCACTACTGACTTCACCAGTAATACTGCCTAATTCTTGATGCGCTAAACGTAAATCTTCTGCCACCAGTTCACCAGCCTGGAGATGCTGCAAAGCATCAACTCCCTTATTTACATATTCGGCTGCTCTGCGTAGCGCTTCTAAATGTCGTCGTCTGGCACTAAATGAATCACTACCGGCTTCACGATAACCTGCACAGGTTTGTAAGTGCTCACTTAATTCTGAAAGCCCTAAACCCGTCTTGGCGGAAACATACACATGCGTTTCTTCAGCTTGA
>JALTKP010000226.1 GCA_027078075.1 Gammaproteobacteria bacterium
AAGCCTTGCGCCACACAAAGCCCAATGCCGCTGGAACAACCGGTGATCAAAATAGCTTTATCGTGATTGTCCATAATCGTTATTCTCCATTCTTATCGGCTTGTTGTTTTTGTTGTAAATTCCACATACCAGCGTAGTGATTGTTAGCGGCAAGTAATTCATCATGTGTGCCTTGTTCAATTATATTGCCGTTTGCCATCACTAAAATACGGTCGGCATCAACAATAGTTGAAAGTCGATGTGCGATGACTAGCGTTGTGTGATTTTTAGCAATTTCGCGTAATGAATCAAGAATAATTTGTTCTGATTTTGAATCAAGGCTGGAGGTTGCTTCATCAAAAACAATAATTTTAGGGTTCTTCAAAATAGTTCGTGCGATGGCAACGCGTTGTTTTTCACCACCGGATAATTTTAAACCACGTTCACCAACAACAGTATCGTAACCATCAGGTAGTTTCTGGATAAAATGATCAATATGCGCAAGTTCAGCTGCACGAATGATTTCTTCACGGCTGGCATCCGGTTTGGCATAGGCAATATTGTAATAGAGAGTGTCATTAAACATTACTGTATCTTGTGGCACGATACCAATAGCACGGCGTAGGCTTTGTTGTGTTACATCACGAATATCTTGACCATCAATGGTAATACGCCCTTGAGAAACATCGTAAAAACGGAACAGTAAGCGTGATAGTGTAGATTTACCGGCACCACTTTCACCAACAACCGCAATTTTTTGTCCAGCAGGTATTGTGAAATTAATGTCGCTTAAAATAGTACGTTCTTTATTGTAACTAAACCCGACGTGTTCAAAACGGACTTCACCTTCATTTATTTTTAGCTCTTTTGCATCTGGTTTATCATTGATTTCAGAACGTTCATCAATAATTTTAAACATCAAGTCCATGTCAGACAGTGCATGTTTAAGTTGGCTATAAACAATGCCTAGGAAATTAAGCGGAATAAACAACTGAATAAGAAAAGCGTTGACCAAGACTAAGTCACCTAGTGTCATATTGCCATCAACCACACCCTGACTAGCAAGAATCATAATCAAGGTAACAGCAGACGCAATGATAATAGATTGTCCAACGTTTAAGGTTGAAAGTGTTGTTTGACTTTTTACAGCAGCATCTTCCCATTGCGATACAGTTTCGCCATAGCGTTTATTTTCGTAATCTTCATTACCAAAATATTTAACCGTCTCGTAGTTAATAAGACTATCAACTGCAAGCGTATTGGCTTGTGAGTCTGCCTCGTTCATTTTGATCCGGAACTGCATACGCCACTCGGTGATCTTAAAGGTAAAGATCATATACATGGCAACACTAATGACAGTAATGATGGTGAACCAGATGTCGTATTGCCAAAGTAAAATACCGGCAATCATGCTGATTTCAACCAGTGTTGGTAAAATACTAAAAACTAAATAATTAAGCAGAGAGCTTACTGCGCGTGTACCACGATCAATGTCACGTGTAATGGCGCCGGTTTTTCGATCTAGGTGAAAGCGCAAAGACAATTGATGCAAGTGAGCCAAAACGCGTTTGGAAACTTTACTCATTGCACCATGGCGAACTCGGGCAAAAATAGCATCGCGTAATTCATTGAATAAAGAGCTGCTCATTCTTAATGCGCCATAGGCGAGCAGCAATGCGATAGGCAGAACTAGTTTTTGCCCATCTGCTGTGTTGAGGGCATCGATGATCTCTTTAAGTACCAAAGGGATCGCTACATTCGCGCCTTTAGATAAAATTAACGCGAGTAGCGCCGCACCAACACGACCACGCCATCCCCAAAGATAAGGTGTGAGGCTGCGAATAGTTTTCATGTCATTGCGTTCGTGTGAGGGTAGGCGAGTTGCTCGGCCGTGTAACATACTGCTCTCCAGATTATTGCTGGCTTATTGTACTCTTTTTGTTTATTTAAGTTGCTCAAACTATTATTGATATAGGTGTTATTAAAAAGATCAGGGGCTATATGTCATGGGTAAACCTACGTCACAAGAATTACAACAAGCATTGGCTGAAGCGGCGAGAATGCGTGAGCATGATCAAGATCCAGACTTTTTAGCGAAAAGTTTATTAAACCTACACTATCGAATCGGTTTTCTGGAAAAAGTTATGCGTGCGGCAGAAGTTTATTTGCGCGGAGAAAGTCCTCAACAACACACTGTATTACAGCGGGCGATTGATATTGCTAAAAAGGAAGATGCGCATACTGCAGGAAATGATTCTAACTCTTTGTTTTTATAGGTATTTGTTGGAAATAGATTGAAAAACAATTAGCTAAGCCCCATTATAGTAGCTTCTCGATGAATTCAGATTTCTAGACAGGTTTAAAGCAATGCCAATTTATGAATATGTTTGTGCTAAATGTGAGCACAGTATGGAAGCCATACAAAAGATGAGCGACGATGCTCTGACTGATTGTCCAGAATGCGGTGAAGCTGCATTGAAGAAAAAGATTTCCGCTGCGGGTTTTCGTCTTAAAGGCGGTGGTTGGTATGAAACAGACTTTAAGAGCGGTTCAAAGAAAAATGTTGCCGGCAGCTCAGATTCCAGTAAAAAAGACTAAATTACTGAAATAAATATGGTTATGCTCTTTTCGAGTGTGTAACGAAAAAAAAGGGAGAACACGACTTGTTACGTCGTTATCTGATTGCAGGTCTTTTAATCTGGTTGCCACTCGGTGTGACGCTGTTGGTATTCAAGCTATTAGTTGGCTTGGTTGAAAAACTAATTGATGTTATTCCAGCTCAATATCACCCTGAAGTGTTGTTGGGCATCGAAATTCCTTATTTCAATGTCATTTTGGCATTGATTGCGATGTTTGTAGTCATGTTGCTGACGGGGTTGGTGGTAACTAACCTGTTTGGTCGCAAATTGGTCAAAATATGGGAATCTTTGTTGGGTCGTATTCCTGTTGTCAGAAGCATTTATCAAAGCGCTAAACAGATTGCTGAAACGGTTTTTTCATCAACAGGGAAGTCATTTCGCAAGGTTTTGTTAATTGAATACCCGCGTAAGGGATTGTATACATTAGCTTTTCAGACCGGTAGTAGTGCTGGTGAAGTGCAAGCTAAAACCGGTGAAGAAGTCACTACAGTCTTTATTCCGACAACACCAAACCCAACTTCCGGCTTTATTATCCTTGTTCCGACTAAGGATGTGATTGAGTTGGAAATGAATGTGGATGAAGCATTAAAAATGGTGATTTCTCTGGGAATGGTCGAGCCACAGTGGCCTAGAGAGGCTAAATCACTCGAAAATGACACTGAAAGCAAGTCGGATGTTGCATAAAGCGCTGACAAACCTTAAGATTCCCGCCTTTTTACAGATCCGGAACAAAATTCAATGCGAACTCATTATTGTGGCCACGTTAACGAAAGTTTAATCGATTCAGAAGTCGACCTATGCGGTTGGGCGCATCGCCGTCGTGACCATGGGGGCGTTATCTTTATTGACTTGCGTGACCGTGAAGGACTGGTTCAAGTTGTCATTGATCCGGATACAGAAGAAGCTTTTGCTAACGCTGAAAGTTGCCGTAGTGAGTATGTACTTCGTATACATGGCAAAGTACGCCATCGTCCTGAAGGCACAGTGAACGAAGATCTTGCCAGTGGTAAAATTGAAGTGTTGGCTCAGCAGTTAGAAATTCTTAATACGGCTAAGACACCGCCATTCCCGCTTGATGAAGAAACTGAAGTGC
>JALTKP010000227.1 GCA_027078075.1 Gammaproteobacteria bacterium
CAACCCATGGATATTGAATGGGCAAAAGATGGTCGTGATGGCTTACTTTATATTTTACAAGCACGTCCTGAAACCATTCATAGTTCAGACGAACACTCTCACTTCACCCAACATGTTTTAGAAGAACATGGAGAAATACTCTGCACAGGTAAAAGTGTCGGGCGCATGATTGGCAGTGGTAAAGTTCGTGTTATCCCTAACGCTAGCGATATGAATAGTCTTCAAGCAGGTGAAATATTAGTTACCGATATCACAGATCCCGATTGGGAACCTATTATGAAAATTGCCTCCGCCATTGTCACAAATCGTGGTGGACGCACATGTCATGCGGCAATCATTGCTCGAGAACTCGGTATTCCTGCCGTGGTTGGTTGTGGTAATGCCTCAACGGTTTTACAAACAGGCCAGGATGTCACCGTTTGTTGTTCTGAAGGTGATACCGGTAGTATTTATAAAGGTCTACTCCCTTGGCACACCAAAATAATTAAACCATTCAAAGGTGAACGCCCCAAAACCAAACTCATGCTCAATGTTGGTGATCCTGAACAAGCGTATATTCTCTCACAACTGCCTGCTGATGGTGTTGGCTTAGCACGGCTTGAATTTATTATTAATCATTTTATTGGTATTCACCCGCGTGCATTATTACAACCTGAACTGGTTGATCCAATTACCCGCACAGAAATAGAAAAGCGTTCGGCTGCCTACGACAATCCACGCAGCTTTTATATTCAGCGTCTTGCCGAAGGCATTGGCAGTATTGCTGCCGCTTTTTCACCACGACAAGTTATTGTGCGTTTAAGTGATTTTAAATCCAATGAATATGCCGCCATGCCCGGCGGTGAATTTTTCGAACCTAAAGAAGAAAACCCCATGATTGGTTTTCGAGGTGCCTCACGTTATCCTTCATCGCAATTTTCTGAATGCTTCAAAATGGAATGTGAAGCATTGGTTCGTGTTCGAAATGAGATGGGCTTAACTAACCTCGCCGTTATGATCCCATTTGCTAGAACCGTCGATGAAGCGAAACAAGTTCTTCAACTGATGCAAGACAATGGCTTAGTGCGAGGCAAAGATGGTCTTAAAATATACTTGATGTGTGAGATCCCTGCTAACGCCCTACTCGCTGACGAGTTTCTTGAGCATTTTGATGGCTTCTCAATTGGTTCAAATGATCTCACTCAACTAACACTCGGTGTCGATAGAGACTCCTCATTAGTGAATGATTTTGATGAACGTAATCCTGCCGTTCTCAAGTTAATGGAGATGGCAATCAGCGCTTGCAATAAAGCCGATAAATACATTGGCATCTGTGGACAAGCGCCATCTGATTACCCTGAAATAACGCACTGGCTAGTTAAACAAGGGATTCATTCGATTTCTTTTAATCCAGATAGCTTACCGATAATGTTCGATATTGTCAGAGAAGCGGAAGCAAATAAAAACTGATACTACCCTGCTCGGTCAGTTTCGACTATCCTACGCTCTATGCAACAACAACCTGACACATCTGGCTACCACGGCGATCGCGAAGCACTTGCGAGTGCGCTGCAATCAGTCTTACCTAAAGATGCCGTACTAAGCCAAGCTGAAACCTTAAAGGCTTACGAATGCGATGGTCTTTCAGCCTATCGTTCGACACCTTATGTAGTGGTACTACCTGAAACTATTGAACAAGTGCAACAGGTATTACAAATATGTAAACGTTTGAAAACACCGGTTGTTGCTCGTGGCGCAGGCACAGGGCTTTCTGGTGGCGCGTTACCACATAAACGTGGCGTTTTATTAAGTTTAGCTAAATTTACCCGCATCATTGATGTAGACAAAGCCAACCGCTGTGCCAGTGTTGAGCCTGGTGTGCGTAACTTAGCAATTAGCGAAGCAGCTAAACCTTATGGGCTTTATTATGCCCCCGATCCTTCTTCACAAATCGCCTGCAGCATCGGTGGCAATGTGGCAGAAAATTCAGGTGGCGTGCATTGTTTAAAATATGGCTTAACAGTTCATAACATCCAACAAATTAAAATGCTCACCTTTGATGGTGAACTACATACCATTGGTGGCTCCGGTCTTGATGCCGCTGGCTACGATTTACTTGCCCTTATGACCGGTTCTGAAGGACTACTTGGCATTATTGTCGAAGTCACTGTAAAACTATTACCTCGACCTGATACAGTACAAGTACTACTCGCCTCATTCGATGATATTGCCGATGCGGGTAACTCTGTGGCAAACGTGATTGCTGAAGGTATCATTCCCGCTGGGCTAGAATTAATGGACAATGCCGCCATTCGCGCTGCTGAAGACTTTATTCATGCTGGCTACCCAATTGATGCGGCTGCCGTATTAATTTGTGAAATCGATGGGCCTTATGATGATGTTAACGAACAAGTTAAACGCGTTAGCAAAGTATTAAAGTCATCCGGAGCTAAAGAGATTCGCGTTGCCAGCGATGATGCCGAACGTCAAAAAATGTGGGCCGGCCGTAAAGCCGCCTTCCCTGCTGTTGGACGTATCAGTCCTGACTACTATTGTATGGATGGTACCATCCCAAGACATCAACTTGCTGCAGTACTAACACGCATCACTGAGTTATCAAATGAATATGGTTTGCGTGTCGTGAATGTTTTTCATGCTGGTGATGGCAACTTACACCCACTGATTCTTTATGATGCAAATATTGAAAATGAACTTGCCCGCACAGAAGAGCTTGGTGAAAAAATACTAAAAGCCTGCGTTGATGCTGGTGGCACTATAACAGGTGAACACGGTGTCGGCGTTGAAAAATTAAATGCCATGTGCCTGCAATTTAATTCTGCTGAACTACAACAGCTACATGCCGTAAAATACGCCTTTGATCCAGATGGCTTACTCAATCCTGGCAAGGCAGTTCCTAGCTTACACCGCTGTGCTGAATTTGGTGCTATGCATGTACATCATGGCGAAATTGCCTTTCCAGAAATAGAGCGTTTTTAAGCCATGCTAAAATCTCATGGTATTCATTTTAGCACTTTACTCAGCATATTACTTATCATTATAAGTGCTAACTGCCTTGCAAAGAGCAACAAAGGTATCGTTGGCAAGATTGATGCGGAGACAGGTCACTACACTGCTATTGATAAAAGCTTTCAAGTAACACTTCCAATTAAAGGAACGCAACGTTATGTAACAAGCGCAATAACAGATATCGTATCTGCACGAGGCACAATTATCTCGATTGAACCCAAAAAAGATGCAGGCACTTATCGCCTAGAAACCAGTCATGCGGTCACAACTAGCGAAAGAAATATTTCATTTCCCGAAGCAAGCGCTAAAACCATCGACTGGTATCGTCGGCTTGCAACTCGTTACTTTCAAAATGACTTGATAGAACTTATTACCCAGCCTTTCACGCTTAATGGGCGACAAGCTATTTCTGCTATTTATAAACAACTTTCCACGAAAGAAACTGGCCCACGATATCATCTTTTTTACCTTGTCGACTTTGGCACAAAACTGGCATTCGTCTGGACAGATATTCCACTTGAAGCAGATGATCTTGATATCGAAGATAAAATAATTTCAGGCAATGCAGAGCAAGCAAAAAAAAGTATCGCCATGCTTCGTTCTTTACGGTTTGAATTTTAATTAACCCTCACATAAGATCATCCTTAATTATTATGTCTTCAGATTTAAGTACTCAATTTATAGAACAGCTTGAACACTGCTTTGATAACAAAAAAGCCGTTAAAATATGTGGCCATGGCAGCAAAAAATTTTACGGAAGACAAGTTGACTCCTCACTTGAAACACTCGACACAAAGAACCACCAAGGAATCATTTCTTACCAGCCAACTGAATTAGTCATTACAGCAAAAAGTGGTACGTCAATCTCTGACATCAAAACAGCACTTGATGAAAAAAATCAGATGCTTGCATTTGAACCACCACAATTTAACAATCAAGGTAGTATTGGTGGCATGGTTGCCTGCGGTTTATCGGGCCCATCTCGTCCTTTCGCTGGTTCTGTTCGTGATGCTGTATTAGGTGTTACATGCATAAATGGCAAAGCAGAAAAACTGGTTTACGGTGGACAAGTAATGAAAAATGTTGCCGGTTACGATATCTCTCGCTTAATGACCGGCTCCATGGGAACACTTGGTCTATTGCTCGATGTTTCAATCAAAGTCATGCCAAAACCTGAACATGAAATAACTATTGTGCTTGAGCAAAATACTGAACAAGCCTTAAAGACATGGCATAAGTTAGGCAATCAAGCATTAGCGATAAGTGCCAGCTGCCAGCTTAATGAAAAATTATATATTCGCTTATCCGGTAATAACGCCGCAGTTAAACACGCACAATCAATCATTGGTGGCACGGAACACGAAAAAGGCACACAGTTCTGGCAACAGCTCCGTGATCATGAACTTGCTTTTTTTAATGATTCTCGGCCATTATGGCGACTCTCACTTGCACCAGCCACAATGATACTCAACCTTGCTGGCGATACCTTAACTGATTGGGCAGGTGCTCAACGCTGGATAAAAACAGATGAACCTGCCGATATTATTCGGCAACTCAGTGAATCACATGGTGGACATGCCACTTTGTTTAATCCAATCGATAACAGCATTGAGCCGTTTCACCCACTCGCGTCAGGCGTGGCATCGATACACAAGCAATTAAAACAGGCATTTGATCCGGTTGGCATACTTAACCCTTTACGCATGACTAGCAATTACTGATATGCAAACAATTATTCACAAAAGTTTAAAGAAATATCCTGCAATCAAACAGGCTGATGAGATTCTGCGTAGCTGTGTTCACTGTGGTTTTTGTAATGCCACCTGTCCTACCTATCAACTACTAGGGGATGAGCTTGATGGTCCACGTGGGAGAATTTATTTAATTAAGCAATTAGTTGAGACTGGTATTTGTACTGAGCAAACACGCAATCATTTAGACCGCTGCCTAACATGTCGAAATTGTGAAACAACCTGCCCATCTGGTGTGCAATACAGTCGCTTACTCACCATCGGCCGTGAGCTTGCAGAGAAGAACAGTCCTCGTAAAATTTTTGATACTGTTTTACGCCGCCTACTTCGTCTGGTCATCCCTTATCGACAACGTATCGGCGTTATCGTTAAAATTGCTCTAAAACTAAAACCATTATTACCTGCTGCCACACAACGTCAGTTACCAGAAGAACCACGTGTAGAGCTCGATCTTCCCAAACACCAACGCCTAGTGATCATACCTAAGGGTTGTGCCCAAGATGCTTTTGCTGCTGACATTAATACTGATTGCCGTGTCATTCTTGATAAACTAGGCATTAGCTCAGTTGAAATAGATGCAGATACCTGTTGTGGCGCAATGAGTGAACACATGTCACAAACTAGCGAAGCAGAAATGTTTATGAAAAAGAACATTGATGCATGGTGGCAAAGTATCGAATCAGGTGCCGAGGCAATTGTCAGTACCGCAAGTGCCTGTGGTGTGATGATTAAAGACTATGGCCGTTTACTTGAAAATGATTCAGCTTATGCTGAAAAAGCATCACGAGTATCTAAGCTGTGTATTGATATCAGTGAATTTCTAGCAAAAGAAGATTTATCTTTATTTGAGAACAGCCAATCTAAAAAAATCAGCTTTCATGCGCCATGCACTCTGCAACACGGTCAAAAAGTTACCGGCAAAGTAGAACCTTTACTAGAAAAAATTGGTTACGAGCTTATTGATTATAATGATGCACACCTATGCTGTGGTTCAGCCGGCACCTATTCCATTTTACAAAAAGATATTTCCGCAAAATTACTTAGCAATAAACTTGGTAATTTATTAGAATCGCAACCCGATATTATTGCCACTGCCAATATTGGTTGCATACTGCATATGCGCAGTGGTACTGAAACGCCAATAAAACACTGGCTACAACTGATTAACCCAAGTAAGGATTAATAACATGTCCATCATTATTGAATGCGATGAATTAGCAGATCGCTTAAATGACGATGATATAATTATTATTGACCTGTGCAACAAAAGTATTTGGCAACAAGTGCACATACCTGGGGCGGTTCATATTGACTACCCTATGATTACTCATATTGAAAAGCCAGCAATGGGCTTGCTTCCTGATGCTACTAACTTTTCTCGTTTACTTGCTTCTATTGGTGTCAACAATGACAGTTATATCGTTGCCTATGATGATGAAGGTGGCGGTAAAGCAAGCCGCTTACTCTGGACACTTGATGCTTTTGGCTTTCATAACTATTCATTATTGAATGGTGGTCTGATGGCATGGACAAATGAAGGCTGGCCACTGGATAAAGAATTAAGTATGCCTAAATCAGGCGATTTTAAAATTAGTGGCGAATTAACTTCTGCTGTCTCAGATCGTAAATCAGTGCTTGCTAATCTTGATAATGAACAAGTTCAATTACTTGATGCTCGCAGTCAAGCTGAATACACCGGTGAGAAAAAATTTGCAGCACGTGCTGGTCACATACCTGGTGCTATCAACCTCGACTGGATGAACATTATGGATCCCTGCCATCATGGTAGATTAAAACCAGTGGATGAACTTAAACAAATATTATCTGAACGTGGTTTTTCCAATAACAAACACATTACTTGCTACTGCCATACCCATCATCGATCAGCGCTAAGTTTTATTATGCTCAAATCACTAGGGTATAAGGATGTTAGTGGTTATCCTGGATCATGGTCAGACTGGGGAAATACTAACGAAACCCCTATAGAATAAATAATGCTGGATAACTTTGCTTAAGAAAAGCTAAATCACCCGGTCTATCTATGTCTCGTTGCATAGCCAATTCAGACCAATCAATATTAGCTTGTTGCAAACGTTTGCATGTTACATTTAACACTTGGTCAGTGCCCCAGTCCATATTCTCAAACACACCATCAAACTCAATAGACATTGCAATTAATACATAGCCACCATCTTTTGCTGGACCAAGAACCACTTTTTTTCCCGCTTGCAAATATTTTATAGCCTGAAAAATATAATCAGAATTCAAATCAGGACAATCAGTGCCTATAAGAACAACATAAGAGTATTTTTTTAACGATTCTTTAAACGCAAATCGCATTCTTGCACCTAAGTCCTCTCCCTGTTGTAAATGTACAGATATAGCGTGTTGTTGAGATTGTTGTTTAATATATGGATGATAAATATCAGTCGTCCATAACTGGCACTGCCAACCAACATGCTTAACATTGCTAAGACAATGTTCAAGCAAATTCATATGCACAAGACAAGCTTGCTGTTCAGTTAGCGCCGGTAATAATCGAGTTTTTACTTTACCGTCGACCGGTGCTTTAGAAAAAATACAAACACAAACATCATTCATTTAGATGCCTGATTATATTGCTTCGCCAAAACCACTGGATTAACTCCCAAAAAATATCGCAGCCGCAATGACCACATGAAAAAAATAGTTCGTAAAATACCATTTTTATGCCAACGTCGGCTTGATGTAATAACTACTTCAGGCAAACACAATGGTGTTGATATTTTATTTAGTTTCTTACTCAGCGCAATATCTTCCATTAATGGTATATCTGGAAACCCACCTACTTGTTCAAAATAAATTTTTGATACAAAAATTGCCTGATCACCTGTCGCAATGCCAGTTAACCGAGAACGTTTATTCATAAACCACGCAATTAATCTATACAAAATATGCTGCCCAGAAAGACGCACATCAAACCACCCCCATTGTGATGCTTGCTTATTCAATGTGGTTTGTAGTGCGGTGAATGCTGTATCTGATAGTCGCGTATCTATATGAAGAAATAAAAAACAGTCATGACTTGCATGAACTGCACCTTTATTCATTTGCTTTGCACGCCCAGTTTCAGAATGAATTAACTGATCAACATAAGGTGCTGCGATTTCGATGCTGCCATCATCGCTGCCACCATCAACAACGATAACTTCATGCCCCGCTTTACGTAAATATTGCAATGAAGCCAATTGAGCCGATAAAGTGCTTTTCTCATTTAATACAGGAATTATAATTGAACAAGCTATTGAATCAGTCACTCAATGCTCCACCACAGCTGCTGCCCTGACCTGCGGTACAGCCATAACAATGATCCGCAACTGCAATTGATTGCTCCTGCATATCTACATCGATTAACTCAGATAAGTGGATTTTTTTATTAACATCAGACAAAGGCATATTTAGCATTTGATTAAAGTCACAATCATATACATAACCTTGCCAATCAACACTCAACATACTTCGACACATAACTGATTTTAGGTTTTCACGCTGATATGACTGCTTTAATAAATTCATATAATCATCAAACTGCCCTTTAGAAACCAGCATACTACCAAAACGCTGAATAGGCATATTGGTAATGGTCAGTAATTGATTAAATCGAATACCGTACTCATCAAGCAAATGTTTTTTGTAATCAATTTCTAATTGTTGCTGGGCAGGTGGTAAATTAGGACCTTGAGGATTGTAAACCAGATTCAACTTCAAATTTGTACCCAGATCACCATAACCTAATTCATTCAACTTCCTTAAACCCGCTAAACTAGGTTCAAAAACGCCCTTTCCACGCTGCTTTTCTACATTTTCTTTCATGTAACAAGGGAGTGATGCCACCACTTCAACCCCATGAATGGCAAGGAAGTCTGTTAATTTCTCCTGTCCCGGTTCCTCTAGAATAGTCAGGTTACAACGGTCGATAACATGTACACCCATTTTATGAGCCTGTTCAACTATATCGCAAAAAAATGGATTTAATTCTGGTGCACCACCCGTCAGATCTAATGTTGATATTGATTTCTTTTCCAAAAAATCAATTATCAACTTTATCCCTTCCTCATCCATTGACTCGGTTCGTTTAGGGCCCGCATTAACATGACAATGTAAGCACTGCTGATTACAACGATATCCCAAATTTACTTGAAGCGTTGTTAATTGAGATCGTTTCAATACTGGAAAATCACTCTCTTTCAATAGAGGGTACGTAGCTAACATTTTATTCCTGTTTAGAATTTTTTATAAATAAGGGTTTAGACTTAAACCAATCAGAACCTATTTAGTATTAAAAGTGAAGTAAATTCAACTCACTCTGATGATAAAGCAACGATAAAAATCATAGCTTATATCCGTCAATTATTAGCTTTTTTAAAGCAACAAACCTTCTATATCAATGATACTTATACCCTTTTGATTCAATGACTTATGTTTAGTGCGTCATTTTCTTATTGAAACAACATAAATATCATGGCAGGAAGCCCAATTCTTTTATAAATACCGCTAAAGGTTTGATATCAAATGTCGATAGCGCTGATGAAGGTCGAATTATGGATGACCTGTCCTTCTGCAACGAAACATCAGGAGTAGCACATGAGTGATGAAAATAACGATATACAAATGATTAACTGCCAAGACTCACTCGATATTTCAGTCGTTGGCACTCTTGGTGATGAACTCAAGGTTGCACTCGATAACGGTCAATCCGTTCAACTACAAGCAAATGATGTTGGCAAAGCGGATGCAGCTGCTTTGCAACTATTGTGTGCGTTCTTTTTAGATGCCCAAGTACACGGAATAGAAATTAAATGGATTGAGCCTAGCGATGAACTGCGACGCGCAGCAACAGCAACAGGCTTATCTGAACACCTAGGTTTACAAGAAATGCCCCTTCACTAGGGCGCGTGTTTTATTAAGGAGAACAAAATGGCAAGTATCCTTGCAGTTGATGATTCGGCGTCCATGCGTCAAATGGTGAGTTTCACACTTAAAGGCGCAGGTTATGATGTAACTGAAGCGAAAGATGGACAGGAAGCTCTCCAAATCGCTAAGTCTAATAGTTATAACCTTGTCATCACAGATATCAATATGCCGATAATGGATGGCATTACTTTAACCAAGGAATTGCGTTCATTACCCGCTTACAAGTTTACCCCTATCCTTACTCTTACTACCGAGTCATCGGGTGAGAAAAAGATGGCTGGTAAACAAGCAGGTGCGACTGGCTGGATTGTTAAACCGTTTAACCCAGATCAATTACTCGCCACTGTGAAAAAAGTACTGGGGTAAACAGACATGAGCATCGATATGCAGCAATTCCATCAGACCTTCTTCGAAGAAAGTTTCGAAGGTCTGGATATTATGGAAAATGAATTACTCAACCTCGATGTTGGCAACGCTGATAGTGAAGTCATTAATACTATTTTTCGTTCTGCGCATTCAATTAAAGGTGGCAGTGGTACTTTTGGTTTTACCGCAGTTGCTGAATTTACGCATGTTGCCGAAACATTACTCGATGAAATGCGTGATGGTGTACGTCAAGTTACACAAGAATCTGTCGATATTTTGCTGAAGTCTGTTGATGTCATGCGTGCCATGTTAACCACTCTCAGTGATGGTGGTGAGATGGATGTTGATAACATTGCATCTGTCCAGATGGAACTAGAACAATTACTTGGAACAGAAAGTAACTCCTCTACTACTGATGAAGTATCTGATTCAAACAATTCAGACGAAAATTCTGAAGGTTGGCTAATTTCATTCCGGCCACATGTTGAAATGCTTCGCACTGGCAATGATCCAGTTAGGATGATTTATGCTCTCACCGAGTTAGGGCAAGTTTCAACTAAAGCAGATATATCTGATATACCTACATTTGTAGATCTAAACCCTGAAGATTCCTTTTTAGGCTGGGAAATAACGCTAAAAGGTGATGTAAAGAAAGAAGATATCGTTGAAGTATTCGATTGGGTAGAAGATGAATGTGACCTAGACATTCAACCGCTTATAAATGAGTCTAAAGCTACTACTGAAGAAACAACTACTCCCGAAGCAGTTGCAGCACCTTCGGAGATAGCTTCCAAAGCAAAACCTACAGCAGCCAAGAAAACAGCTGAATCTGCATCCATCCGAGTTGGTATCGATAAAGTAGATGAAATCATCAACCTAGTTGGCGAACTTGTTATTACTCAATCCATGTTAGGTCAAGTTGGCAGTGAAATTGGTAATGCTGATGAACACAATTCCCCCTACATGGAAAAATTGCTCGAAGGACTCGCACAACTCGAACGTAATACACGAGAAATACAAGAAAGCGTTATGCGTATCCGCATGCTTCCTATTAGCTTCGTGTTTAGCCGCGTACCACGTTTAGTACATGACCTGTCAAGTAAACTTAACAAACAAGTCGAACTTGTAACAACAGGTGAAAACACAGAACTTGATAAAACTGTAATGGAAAAAATTGGTGACCCAATGGTTCACCTAGTTCGTAACGCTCTCGACCATGGTATTGAAACACCTGATGTACGTAAAGCAGCTGGTAAATCAGAAATGGGCACCCTATCACTTAATGCCTACCATAAAGGAGGTAGTATCGTTATTGAACTCTCCGATGATGGTGCTGGGATTAATAAAGAGCGCGTATTAAATAAAGCACGTTCAAATGGTTTAGTCGGTGAAAATGAAAACTTATCTGACGATGCAATTAATGATTTAATTTTCCATCCAGGACTCTCGACTGCTGAGTCATTGAGTGACGTATCTGGTCGCGGTGTCGGCATGGATGTCGTTAGAAAAAATATTAAATCTTTGGGTGGTAGTGTACGTGTCGACTCGGTTGAAGGTAAAGGTGCAACATTTACCATTCAGTTACCACTGACATTAGCTATTCTTGATGGGCAACTTGTTAAAGTAGCAGATGAAACATTTATTATCCCCCTCGTTTCAATTATTGAATCCATACAAGTTAAGTCAGCCAACTTAAGTGGCATCGCAGGGAAAGCAGCACTCTACAAATTACGTGACGAATACATACCCGTTATTCGAGCTCACAATGTCTTTGGTATGGAGGACTCTAATTCATCACTTGAAGATCGTCTCATGGTTGTTGTTGAAGGAGACGGTGCTAAAGCCGGCATTATTGTCGATGACTTGCTTGCACAACAACAAGTCGTCATTAAGAGTCTTGAAACTAATTACAAACGTGTTGATGGCTTATCTGGTGCAACCATACTCGGTGACGGTACTGTTGCATTGATTCTAGATATTTCAGGCGTCATTGATATGTTTAAAACTTTAAGTAACTCAGTTCCACCATCCCCAGTCGATCCAGACGGGAATGGTAGTGATATCGCCGAAAAAGCGGCATAAGGAGAATTTGCATGAGCACAACCGCTACTGAACTCAATTCTGTTATTAACTCTGAATTAGATTCAGATGCAGATCAATTTCTTACCTTCGTTTTAGGTTCTGAAGAATATGGTGTTGATATTTTGCGAGTTCAAGAAATAAAGGGATGGGACTCTGTTACGCCTATCCCTAACACACCAGATTACATAAAAGGGGTCATTAATCTTCGTGGCACGATTGTCCCTATCGTCGACCTTCGTCAACGTTTTAGCATGCCTGAAGTTGAATATGGACCTATAACTGTTGTAATTGTATTAAAGATCGAATGTGCTGATCGTGATCGCATTATGGGGATCGTCGTTGACGGTGTATCCGATGTTTATGATGTTCCTCCAGAAGAAATGAAAGATGCACCTGATTTTGGCAACGTCGTTGATACAGAATTTGTACGCGGCCTTGCAACAGTCGAAGAAAAAATGATTATCATTTTAGATATTGATCACTTGTTATCAGGTAACGAGATACAAGCAACCGACAAACTAGGTATCTAAAAGGTAAACTATTGAGGGTATGCGCGTGATTGCAGTAATGAACCAAAAAGGTGGTGTAGGTAAGACAACAACAACGTTGAATCTTGCTCATGCACTTGCCATGACAGGTAAGGCTGTAACTGTCATTGATATGGACCCTCAATCACACCTAACTGCCAGCTTTGGAGCAGAGCTTCAAGAACAGGCAGGCATTGATAGTGTTCTATTGGGTGATAACACATTAGAAGATGTAAAAATAAATATTCGTGAAAACATTGATCTAGTACCAGCAGGATCTAGGCTTGGCGAACTCGAACAAATTGCAGTAGGTGGTGCTAAACGCGGCTGGCTACTCCATGACGCATTACAAAAAGAAAGTAATAAAGACTATATATTTATTGACTGCCCCCCTTCTTCTGGCATGTTAACAATGAATGCCCTATTAGCCGCCAAAGAAATGATTATTCCTGTGTCTGGTGATTACCTTGCTTTACACGGTCTTTCTCGACTTCTAAATATTCTAAAGCACGTTGAAGATAGATTAAAACATGTCACTAAAAAATGGTTGGTGGTAACACGCTTCCATGCGCGTAGGAAATTAGCACAAGAAGTTCATAGTAAATTACTTAACTATTTCCCTGGCCAAGTTCTTGCCACGGCAATAAGAGAAAATGTTTCCCTAGCAGAGAGCCCCAGTTACGGGAAAACAATTTTTGAATATAAAAACTCTTGCAATGGCGCTCATGATTATCGTGATCTTGCCGATGATTTTATTAAAGGGAGAACATTTAAATGATCAACCTTAAAACAGCTTCTTTTCATCGCAGTTCTTCGATGATAAAAAACAAGCTATTAC
>JALTKP010000228.1 GCA_027078075.1 Gammaproteobacteria bacterium
CATGGCACGTTATCTACATGTACTTGATGTAAGAGGCGAACAGATTCACTTGTTGCTGTATCGGTAATGGTTAGATCAAGCGTCATTAAACCAGAACGTAAAGGGCTGCCTGCATCATAAGTAAAAGCACAATTGCCAATGTTGTCTGCCATCAAGGCAGGAGTGCTGCTTGGTGGATTAGGTTGTGTAGCATTAGTAAAATTATAATTTGTGTAACGAAGTAATTGCCCACCGCTGCATCGATATGTAATAGCGGTATCAACAAAATAAACGCGATTACTTGGTGATTCTTCGGTGAACTCAAAACCACCGCCAATATTAATGTGATCTTCATTGCCTGAATTACTGATTGTTATTGTGCTGCCCGTTCCACTTGCAGGCGTTATAACATTTTCGCCAGTGATGGGATCTGCTTGTGCATAAGCATTATGGCCTTGTACCGGAACCCCAGAACCATCTACATCACCAGTATTGTAAACGGCAAGACGTAGGCCTGTTGTACCAATAATTTCGGTTAAATTACCAAGAACATCAAAGTCACTATCTGGGCTACCAAATTCAAGAATGGTATTTGCACCACCTGGAGGAGCCTCTCGGTAACGCGCACCTGCAACGGTGTTAATCATTTCTATTACTGTACCGCCACCAGTAACACGAATGCTATTAGGTAATGCACGACGAATATCGCGTTGCATACGGCGCATGGCACTTTCAGCGGAATAAACTAAGGTTGCACGGCGTGAAAGATCAATGAAGCCCTGTATTGGTTGAGTAATAAAAGTAGTAACGATACCGGCAAGAATGCCACTGATAACAATCACAATAATTAATTCAATTAGCGAAAAGCCTTTTGAGTGACGAATACCCATTAGAAATTTGTCCGGTAGCCGCTAATTTGCACAGTAGTATTAGTTGGCGTGGCAACAGAGACAGTAACGCGAGATGCTTGTCCTGCAGGGGCTTGATTACCGGCGGGTCCAATAGCTTCATTGACCACGGTAACAGTTACACTGTAGTTACTTAGCCCAGCAATAACATTTCCGTTTTGATCGCGAGGAACTTGAGCGACGATGGCGTTGTAATCATCTATGTCATCGTATTGATTTCTATTTGCTTCACCATCAGGAGCCTGCGGATCAACAAAGGGTTTATCTAAAATTTCTTCAAGATAAGCTTCGCCAATGGCAATAGCCTGATGTTGAATAAGTGGATCAGCACTTGTGCCAGTATTTTGATTCATCACTAAAAGAATGCCAGACAGCGCAACACCAATAATGATAATTGAAATAATTAATTCAATTAAGGTGGTTCCTTGTTGGCGTAGAGACGTTAGCATCCGCCACCTTCACTGATATAGCCGGTTATGCCATGAACACAAAAATCGTATCCACCGACAGTGATAGTGGTATCACTAGCAATGGCACCAAGTGCATCAAAGGTTACCGTTGCATTTGATGTTGTGACATTGCTGTTGCCACTGAAACCTGATTGACCGGTAACAGGATCTCTTGCCGGCGTTGTGAGCGTGCTTGCTGAGCAATCTGTTGGATCATCAGCAAGGGTAACGGTATAACTACCGTTATTGAGTACAACACGGGTATTACAATTGATGGCAATGGCGAGTTGTTGTGAGTAGCGCATGGCATTTATTACTTCACTATAAAAACCACGATCATTAAAACTGTCGGCACTAAAGAAACGCGGTAGAGCAACGGCAGAAATAATGCCGATAATAACCAAAACGGTTACTAATTCAATTAATGTAAAGCCGCGTGATGCCTGCATAGTTCCCTTTTAATATGACCTTTAGCGTTTAATCACAAAAGGGCGCATTAAGCGCCCCTTTATGAGTTGTCTTCATAGTAAAGCTTAATTACAAGTTGCAGTGCCGCCAAATGAAGGAACAGTATTAACGGCTGTAGATGCAGTGTAAGTGACAGTACAGTTAGAATTACCATTAACCGTAATAGTTGTTACACCTGCGGCATGTGCATAAGTTGCATCTGTTAAATCAAGTGCCGCTTGAATGCCTGTAGCGGTTGCAGAGGGGTAAAGATAGGCAAGATCAACCGTACCACCACCCTCAATTGCAACACTATCAGTACCTGCTGAGGTACTGGCTTTACTGCCAACAAGTGCTTTGGCATGAATAATCGATGATGCTGAACGAACTGCACCCTCAACGCCTGAACGAGCTGCAACACGTGCATCAACGGTTAGGTTGGCAAAGCGAGGTAGCGCAGTTGCGGCTAATAAACCTAAAATCACGATTACGATGACTAGTTCAATGAGTGTAAAACCGCTTTGTTGTTTCTTCATGCTGGAACTCCTTAAATTTTAATTCAGTATTACTTATTGTTTGTTAGTGTTTAGCATAGTCATCAATATTGATGGGTTCTGTTAGCCACTTATAAGGTTCAAGACTTTTTAGCCTTAATCCACTAATTTCGTCGATATTGGCGTCAAAAACACCATTATTATTACTATCAGTATAGTCAAGAATCACTTGAAAGCGCGCTCTTGGAGCGCCCTCTAGTGAACTGTCAAAATACTCACTATTACCTACACGATAGACTAACCACTGGTTATAACTATCAAAATACCACTGATAACCTTCTATATCGGATGGATCGGGTTCATCTTTAATTCCGATATAACTTTCTGGTTTTGTAGACAGCCAATCCATTGGATTTTGCCCTTCCGTTGAGGCCAAAAGCGACAGGCTATCCCTCGCTATGTGTTTTGCTACCTGAATATTCATCGCACTGCGTAATACACCCAGCACCTGCTGCATCGAGGTTTTTTCTGCTTCAACTTTTAAAATCAGCAATCGATCTACCGCAATCACAAAAAGCACACTGATAATGGTGACTACCAGTATTAACTCCAGAAGCGAGAAACCGCGTTGTTTATACAAGTTTAGACACCTTTGTTATAAATTCAACGAGTTAAATAGCAAATAATAGGTAATTTCAGCCACGATTAGCGGTTTTTATAGGCACCCGCTAAATCCCACATTGGCAGGAATACACCCAGTGCAAGGATAAAGACCATGATACCGATAGCAACAATCAGGATTGGCTCAATGGCAGCACTGAGATTTTTAAGGTCATAGTCCACTTCGCGTTCGTAGTATTCGGCCACTTCTTGTAACAAGTCGTCAACTGCGCCGGTTTCTTCACCTACCGACATCATTTGTAAAACCAGAGGGGTAAATAGCCCAGTGGCAGCGGCGGTACGAGTCAGCGTATCACCACGCTCAATACCGTTACGCATATCTAAAATGCGCTCGGAAATATAACTATTATCTGCAGCACGCGAAACTACCGTCATGGTTTGAATGAGTGGTACCCCCGCTCTTGTCGCCATTGCAAAAGAGCGTGAAAACCGCGCTAATAAGGAGCGGTTAATAATACTGCCAACGATGGGAAGACGAAGTTTATATTTATCCCACTTATAGCGTCCTTCATCCGTTCGTAGATACATATTGATGCCAACAACCGTTAAAATTATGCCAGCTAGAATAAAATGCCAGTTGTTAACGGTAAAATTAGAGGTAGCAATTAGAACTTTAGTTGCCCAGGGTAACTCTGCATGAAGCCCCGCATAAACTTTTGCGAAGGCAGGAATAACGAATAAGTTAATGACCGCAATGGCGGCACCAATAGCAACGATTACAATAAC
>JALTKP010000229.1 GCA_027078075.1 Gammaproteobacteria bacterium
CCTTCACTACTGGGTATTAATATCAGAGGAACTATATCAGTGAAAAATATTGGACTACCGGGAATAAACCAGCCATAAAGAATTAGTAGAGATAACCATAACCATTTCATTCGCCAACACATCTGCCTAATAGCTTGCCAGTATATTTTTCCTTTTATAATAACCAACAGCAATAATGCAATAGTAACGATTATGACACGCTCAGGGTTCAGTGCCACAAGCATGGCAATAATAACTAACAAACAAAGAATTTTTATAAATGGATGCATAGCACTAAACGCAAACAACCGGCATCAAGTGCCGGTTGTTTAGATTTAACCGTGTTATTTTAAAGCTGATCAATCAATCCCTTCGCTTCTGATTGTTGATCATCACTACCTTCCGTTAATACTTCATCTAAGATTGCTCGGGCACCATCAGGATCACCCATATCAATATAGGCTTTAGCAAGATCCAGTTTTGTTGCAACCTCATCCATACCAAGCATTGCATCATCTACATCTGTCGAATCCATATCCTCAGACATCATACTATCAACGTCTAAGTCCAAAGAATCATCTTCTTTGGTGTCAGGAGCAGTTGGCTCATCTAGCGTTAGTTCATCTGTATCGCTTGTATCATCTAACTCTAATTCCAACTCACCAAAGTCAATCGCTTGTTCTGGCTCATTCGGAGTTTCTTCCGTTGCTGATGAATCACTCACTTCTTCAATTTCTAGAGAAAGCTCATCCATATTTAATGTTAAGTCATCATCTTCGTCTGTACTTGATTCAAATGATTCCAGTTCCATATCAAGTGACAATTCATCATCACTATCAATGCTTAATTCTTTAGAGTCACTATCAGCAGCTGAGGTAACGTCATCCATATCAAGTGACAATTCAAGATCATCATCTAAATCACCGATGCCTTCTAAATCAGAGAAGTCATCTTCGCTACCTAATTCATCTGTACCAAACAAGTCATTGCCAGGACAAAGTTCACGACCCATTACAACAGCTTTATCCCACAGTGCTGTGTTTTGGTCATCCATTGAATTATTAAGTTGTGTCGCATGTTTCAGGAATGAATCAGCATTACCTGTTGCATGATAAACTTCCATCAATTTCAATCGCAGATCTAAACGATCAGGTTCTTGTTCGATAGATGTCAGCAGTAATTCTTCAGCTTGTTGATGCTTACCATAAGCAATATAAACATCAGCCTCTGCCGAGGGATCAACTTCACTAGAATCTGACTCTAACGCACCATCCATTGCACTCGGTGCAAAGTCGCTTAACAAACTTGTTTCAGCATTTGGTGATGTTGTGGTTGTTGAAACCGCTGGCTTACTCGACAAAATGCTTTCAGGGAACTGCATATTATTTTGACGGCGCTTAATAACCAACCAAACAATGACAAGAACCGCAATCAACACAGCAATCATTGCTGCAAGAATCATTGGGTCGTCAAACAAGCTAGCTTGAGTGGGGCTAGCAGGTGTAACCGGTTTTTTTACAACGGGAGGCTTAGGTTTAACAACCGGTGTTGTTGCCTTAGGCACTTCATCTAAGGCATAAGGATTAATCTTATTACTGTCAGGTACAACAGGCTTAGCTGATGGTTTAACTGGCTCTGGCGTCTTTTCTACCACTGGTTCTGGTGTAGTCTCTACAACCGGTGGCACTATCGGCGCGGCCTTGGAATCACCTAGTTTACTTTGTAGCTCAGAAAGTGAATCATCTTTTAGCTCCAGTAAACGCTCCATAGAACCAATTTGATCTTCTAATGATTTAACACGATCTTGCAATTCATCATTTTCTTTACCTTTCGATGCAAGCTGCTCATTAATCAGTGCAAGTTTTTCTGCTGAAACACCATCATCAGTACCAACACCTTGTGAGCCCGTTGATTTAGGATCAGGTGTTACCAATTTAACCGTTGATTCTTCTGTTACCGTTCTAGCTGTTGGCTTGCTAGATGTACCAGATGATGTCTTTGTCGTCCCCGTAGGTGTAACTGAATCACTTAAAGTAGTTTGTGCATCGCGCCAAACTATATTTTGCTCACGCGCCTCTTTAACCGCACTTTTACGGTCAATAGCTTGAATCTCTTCTAAATCAGGAATACGCAATACAAAACCAGACTTCAAACCGTTAATATTATTATTTGAGAACGCATCTGGATTCGCTTTTTGTAAAGCAATCATCATTTGCGAAACACCAACGCTATTATTAGGACGAATAGTTTCTGCTATTGACCATAACGTTTGGCTCTTTTGTACCTTGTATGTATCGCCTGTATAACTTGGTGAAACAGCAATACGTGGTGAACGGTCTAAATCATCTATCGGTGTCGCATCAATTTCTATACGCGGAAATAAATCATCTTGGCGACTACGAGTTACAACAGGCGTTGTTGGAACAGGTGCTGGCGCAAATGTGACAGGCGCTGGCTTTTCTTCTCGAATAATTCGTGTTGGTGCAGCAACAACAGGCGTTTGTATCGGCGCTGCTTTAGTTTGTGCAAAAATAGGTGGATCAAGTAATAAGGTGTATTCACGTAGAAGTCGACCACTTGGCCAATCAATATCGACTAAGAAATCAAGAAATGGCTCACGAATAGCGCGATCTGAATAAACCTTAATGTAGGCATTTCCGTCGCCCTTCTCGACAACTTTAAACTTTAAGTAAGAAAGATGCAGAGGACGATCGATACCTGCCGCTGTAAACTCTTTTAACGTCGCAAGTGAAACACGAATATTTTCGCCTTCACCGGGGCGAACTGAAAATAGTTGGATTTCAGCATTCAATGGCTCACTAAGTGCCGATTTTACCTCAATACTGCCAACACCCAAGGTGAACGCAATATTCGAAGCCAACAGACAAATCAACGTGATAAAAAATATTTTGAGTTTGCGCAACGTCCCTACTCCATCATCTATTCATTATAATTATCGACTGCACTGAGACGCTAACAGTGGCAATCTGCTCCCTATTTTCACAGGGTTATTGGTCAATAACTAGAATGACCTTTATATAGTTCTTGTAACTATACATTATAGATAGCATTTTACAAATTTCATGGCTGAAACTGTGATTAAATTGACAATTGGACGTTTAAGCAGAGATAACGGTGAATTTAATAAAAATGCCGGTTGAGAATCTCCCAGCCGGCATTTGTCTAACTCAACCTTAATAAAAGGCTAACTTATTGTTATATATAATTTTATTTCTTACTTCTGTTCTAGCAAAATTCTCAACATACGACGAAGAGGCTCAGCCGCCCCCCATAGTAGTTGGTCGCCCACAGTAAATGCTGATAAATAATCATCCCCCATGGTTAATTTACGTAAACGTCCCACAGGGACATCTAACGTTCCCGTCACCGCAGCCGGTGTGAGTTCTTTCATGCTGATATCACGATCATTAGGGACCACTTTGACCCAGTCGTTGGCTTCAGCAAGAATGCTGTCAATCTCATCTAATGGAACGTTTTTGTTCAATTTGATGGTCATCGCCTGACTGTGACAGCGCATTGCACCAATTCGTACACAAATCCCGTCAATTGGTGTTGGGTTAGCCGATGTTCCGAGAATCTTGTTGGTTTCGACCTGTGCTTTCCATTCTTCGCGGGTTTGACCCGTTTCAAGTTGAGAATCTAACCATGGAATTAGACTACCAGCTAGCGGAACCCCCCACTGATAAACAGGGTAACTATCACCACGCATGAAATTAGTGACCTGACGGTCAATGTCCAGAATTGCTGAAGCAGGATCATCAACCAATGTCTTCACATCATCATGAATTGCGCCCATTTGCGTAATCAACTCACGCATATTTTTTGCACCCGCACCCGATGCGGCTTGGTAGGTCATTGGGCTGATCCAGTCGACAAGGTTTTGTTTAAATAAACCACCAATCGCCATCAACATTAAGCTAACCGTACAATTACCACCGACAAAGGTTTTACCGCCTTTCGCCAATGAGTCTTTGATTACATCCATATTCACTGGGTCAAGAACGATGACACTTTCATCTTCCATGCGTAATGAGGATGCGGCATCAATCCAGTAACCCTTCCAGCCAGAAGCACGTAACTTTGGATAAATTTCTTCGGTGTATCCGCCACCCTGACAAGAAATGATAACTTCCATCGCGGACAGCTCAGCTATGTCATTGGCATCTTTTAATGCAGGCACATCTTTACCTACATCAGGGCCAGCTTGACCTGTTTGTGAGGTTGTAAAGAAAACAGGATCGATTAAATCAAAATCTTTTTCTTCACGCATTCGCTGCATGAGAACCGAACCGACCATTCCTCGCCAACCAATTAATCCTGTACGCATTTTCTAACTCCTAATTTCCCTAATTCTATGTGTCTTTATAATTCAGCCAGCCTCATCAGTGTTTTATTTCTACTCCACGCTGAGTGCTTGACGTCGCAGAAATAAAACACTGATGAGGTTTTAACCTATCAAAATTCTCTAATGGAAGTTTATTTCCAGTCTACTAGGCTGCATTACTATGCAGTTCCTTCAAAAACCATTCTAAAACTCTAAGCCGCGTTGGCTTGCCAAGGTTGGCGACGTCAAGCACTCAGCGTGGAGTCGACCTTGGCAAGCCAACGCGGCGAACTTTACTTAACAGCCCTCATCGCAGCAACAACCGCATCGCCCATTTCTGCTGTACCAATTTCCGTCATACCATCTGAAGTAATATCAATAGTACGCAAGCCTTGATCAAGCACCGAACCTACAGCATCTTCAATCCGTTTCGCCATGTCAGCATTATCAAAGGTATAACGCAACATCATCGCAACAGAAAGAATCGTTGCTAATGGGTTGGCTTTATTCTCGCCAGCAATATCTGGTGCAGAACCATGAATCGGTTCATACATTCCTTTACCGTTTGCATCCAGCGAAGCCGATGGCAACATACCAATAGACCCCGTTAACATTGCGGCACAATCTGAAAGAATATCACCAAACATATTCGTTGTTACCATGACATCAAACTGTTTTGGTGCACGGACTAATTGCATTGCTGCGTTATCAACATACATGTGACTTAATTCAACGTCAGGATAATCTTTAGACACTTCAATCATAACTTCACGCCACATTTCCGTCACTTCAAGCACGTTAGCTTTATCTACTGAGCAAAGACGACGATCACGTTTCATCGCAATATCAAATGCATTACGACCAATACGTTCTACTTCTGATTCAGAATAAACCAGTGTGTTGTAACCCTGACGTTGTCCATCTTCTAAGGTACGAATGCCGCGTGGCTGACCAAAATAAATACCACCGGTTAATTCACGCACAATCATAATATCCAAACCAGATACCACTTCTGGCTTCAGGCTCGAAGCGTCAGCAAGTTGTGGATACAAAATTGCAGGACGTAAGTTAGAAAATAATTCCAATTCACTACGTAAACCTAATAGACCTTTCTCAGGACGTACCGCAATATCCAATGATTCCCATTTGTAACCACCGACGGCGCCCAACATAATCGCATCAGCTTCTTTTACTAATGACAATGTTTCTTGTGGCAAAGGGTGACCATGTGCATCGTAACCTGCACCACCAACCAAACCATTTTCCATTTCAGCGTTTAAACTAAAATCACTATTTAGACATTCAATGACTTTCACAGCTTCTGCCATGATTTCAACACCAATACCGTCGCCGGGTAAAATTGCAATTTTCATAACATAATTCCTATGTATTTAATTCTTTTAGCTAAACAGCCAAGGTGAAGTTTGTTTACGCTTTTCTTCGTAAGCATGAATATCATCAGTATGCTGCAAGGTTAAACCGATATCATCTAAACCGTTTAATAAACAGTGCTTACGAAACTCATCAACATCAAATTTAATGACCTTGCCAGAAGGTGTTGTCACTGTTTGTGCTTCCAGATCGACATTCAATTCATAGCCTTCGTTAGCTTCTACTTCTTTAAATAAATCATCAATCACAGACTCATCCATAACGATCGGCACAATACCGTTTTTGAAACAGTTATTAAAAAAGATATCCGCGTAACTTGGTGCGATCACAACACGAAAACCATAATCTAATAATGCCCAAGGTGCATGCTCGCGTGATGAGCCACAACCAAAGTTTTTTCGTGCTAATAATATTTGTGCGCCTTGATAACGAGGCTTGTTTAACACGAAGTCCTCATTAATAGGACGACCACTGTTGTCCATACCCGGCTCACCGGTATCAAGGTAACGCCAATCATCAAATAAGTTAACACCAAAGCCACTTCGCTTAATAGATTTTAAAAATTGTTTAGGAATAATCGCATCGGTATCGACGTTAGCGCGATCCAATGGCAATACAATCCCTTTTAATGTTGTAAATGCATCCATTGTTCTACCCTGCCTGCTTCATTGTTCTAACATCAACAAAATGTCCGGCAATTGCTGCCGCTGCCGCCATTGCTGGACCAACCAAATGAGTTCGGCCGCCGCGACCTTGTCGCCCTTCAAAATTTCTGTTCGAGGTTGACGCACAACGCTCACCTTCTTCAAGACGATCGGCATTCATCGCCAAACACATTGAACAACCTGGTTCACGCCATTCAAATCCTGCTTCGGTAAATATTTTATCCAGCCCTTCTGCTTCTGCTTGCTGTTTAACCAAACCAGATCCCGGCACAATCAAGGCTAACTTAATATTGTCAGCTACCTTTCGGCCTTTCGCTACATCAGCCGCCGCACGTAAATCTTCAATGCGTGAGTTGGTACATGAACCGATAAAAACTTTATCAACCTGTACGTCTTCAATTGGCGTGTTAGCAGTTAACCCCATGTATACTAAGGCGCGTTGCATACCTTCACGTTTTACTTCATCTTTTTCATTCGCAGGATCAGGAATGGTTGCATCAACTGCCACGACCATTTCTGGTGAGGTGCCCCAAGTAACTTGTGGCTGAATTGTCGCCGCATCAATACGAATGACGGTATCAAATGTGGCATCATCGTCACTGTGCAAGTCTTGCCACTGTGCAACAGCGGCGTCCCACTGTGCTTCACTCGGTGCATAAGGGCGGCCTTTCACGTATTCAATCGTGGTGTCATCAACTGCAACCATGCCTGCACGTGCACCTGCTTCAATCGCCATATTACAAACTGTCATACGACCTTCAACTGATAACGCCTGAATTGCCGTACCACCAAATTCAATCGCGTAACCCGTACCACCAGCTGTACCGATTTCACCAATAATGCGTAACACAATATCTTTTGCGGTTACGCCATCAGACACGTCACCGTCAACACTCACCAACATGTTCTTGGATTTTTTCTGCAACAAACATTGTGTCGCAATCACGTGTTCGACTTCAGAAGTACCGATACCAAATGCCAATGCACCAAACGCGCCATGAGTGGAAGTATGCGAATCACCACAGACTACCGTCATACCCGGCAAAGTCGCACCTTGTTCTGGTCCAATTACATGCACAATGCCCTGACGAATATCATCAATACCAAATTCAGTTAACCCAAAATCAGCACAATTCTTATCCAAGGTTTCAACTTGCAAACGTGCCACGGGATCGGTAATACCGACACTGCGATCTGTGGTTGGGACATTGTGATCTGGCGTAGCAACAATACTGTCGACACGCCAAGGCTTACGACCGGCTTCACGCAACCCTTCAAAAGCTTGCGGGGAAGTCACTTCATGAACCAAATGACGATCTATATAGAGTAACGCCGTGCCGTCATCATCGATGCGCACCAAATGGTTATCCCATAATTTGTCATAAAGTGTTTTTCCGACCATGTTCATTCTCCTCATTCAAGGTGAGCTAGACTACGCTTGCTTTATTCATAAAACAAATTCATATTTATTATATTTTCTATTCCAAATAGTTATAGTTAGCGCTATAGTCTCAAATATGGATATTTCAGGATTACAGGCATTTATTAGCGTCGCCGAACATGCTTCCTTTTCTGCAGCGGCAGAGTCGATGCATCTAACACAACCCGCTATTAGTAAGCGGATTGCTGCGCTTGAGTCAGAATTGAATAATCGCCTATTTGATCGTATTGGCAGACAAATTCAACTTACCGAAGCGGGTCGCGCTCTACTTCCTCGCGCCCAAAATATCATTAGTGAAATACAAGACAGCCAGCGTGCTATTCAGAATTTAAGTCAGGAAGTCGCGGGACAACTTTCTATTGGTACCAGTCATCACATTGGTTTGCATCGCTTACCACCAGTGTTGCGCCACTATAACCAGTCATATCCACAAGTAGAGTTGAATTTACAATTCCTTGATTCTGAACAAGCCTGTAAAGCTGTGCTTCATGGTGATCTTGAACTAGGTATTGTCACCCTGCCACCTAACAACAGCGATCCTCTCACACTGGTTCCTTTATGGAATGACCCGTTACATATTGTCGCCAGTGAAGAACACCCACTTGCTCAGCAAAAAGTGGTGCAACTTTCAGACTTGGCAGAGCACCCCGCAATCTTGCCAGCACGCGGTACCTTCACCCGAGAAGTGATAGAAAAAATGTTACAACCCGCCGATATTCAACTACAGGTACGACTATCAACCAACTACTTAGAAACAATTCGTATGATGGTGGATATTGGTTTGGGATGGAGTGTGTTACCCGAAACAATGATTGATGCCAATCTTCGCTCCGTAAACATAAAAGACTTAAAACTCAGCCGCCAACTCGGTATCGTTTACCACACCGAACGAACCTTATCGAATGCAGCAAATGCAATGTGTGATTTGCTACTTAGTGCAAGAGTTGATGAACAATAGAAAAATTGCTCTCTGGTACCTATTAAAGTCTTAATACTGCGGATTACGAACAAATAACAAAGTAAGTAGTAATGCCAAGGTACTTGTAATCGCCGCAATCATAAAAGTGGTAGCTGCACCTGTTTCCCAAAGGTAACCACTCATCAACGCGCCAAGCGCACCACCAGCACCAAAACTCATACTGCTATAAAGTGCTTGCCCACGCCCTTGATGACGACCACGAAAATATTGGTGAATGTATTGAATACAGACTGCATGAAAAATACCAAACGTGGCAGCATGCCCGAGTTGTATTAAAAACAACATCGCAAAAGATTCAACAAAATAACCTAACAACAGCCAACGCAAACTAGCGATGAATAAGCTAAACATCAGCATTATGTGTAAACCAAATTTTGGGATCAGTCGGTGCATAACTAAAAATACACCTACTTCGGCAATTACACCTAATGCCCACAAACTACCGATAACAGTTTTTGAATAACCATTGTCTTCTAGATAAATACTATAAAAAGTGTAATAAGGTCCGTGACTTAGTTGCATTAAAAATATTACAAAAATAAGTGCCGCTACTTCGGGACGTTTTATCACACTAAAAATAGATTGTTCATCTAGTGGTAAATGCCCTGCCGAACGTTCCGGTACCACCAAACTTGTTAACCAAATCAAAACAAACATCACCAGCATCGCAACAGGCACAATACTCGCTGGTGATGATTCAAGTAAATAACCGATATAGAGTGCGGCTAAAACAAAACCAATTGAGCCCCAAAGCCGAATCGAACTATAGCGATGGGTTTCTTCTTGTAAGTAATTAAATGTAGTCGCTTCAAATTGCGGCAAGGTCGCATTCCAGAAAAAGCTGAACACGGCCATAACAGAAGCAACCCAAAAATAAGAGCTACCAAAAAAAATACCCGCAAAGAAAAGGCAGGCAAGCAAAGAACCACTACGAACAATCATCATTCGCCGACCAGTATGATCAGCTATCCAGCCCCAGATGTTTGGTGCGATGATCTTGGTTGCCATCACCACGGCCATCAATTCACCTATTTCGCGTGGACCAAAACCAAGTGACTCAAGGTAAAGTGGCCAAAAAGGAACCAATACACCGATGGAGGCAAAATAAAATAAATAAAAACCGGATAAACGCCAGTAAGGAGCGGAGGTTGTCGTCATTATTTCAGCCAAGCAGTGACGTTAATGAAAAATTAACGACTGGCTGGAATGATCGGCGTTTGGGATTCAACATCCAGATTTTGTGCACGATGGCGTAACATATGATCCATCAAGGTGATTGCCAGCATTGCTTCGGCAATTGGTGTAGCGCGAATACCCACACAAGGATCATGTCGCCCTTCTGTCACTACATCAATGGCTTCGCCTTTGATGTTAACGCTTTTACCTGGTAAACGCAGACTAGAGGTAGGTTTAAGTGCAATATGCGCAATAATATCCTGTCCACTTGAAATACCACCGAGTACACCACCGGCATTGTTACCGATGAAACCTTCGGGTGTAATTTCATCACGATGTACAGTACCTTTTTGCACAATACTTTCAAAACCTGCACCAATTTCAACCCCTTTTACGGCATTGATACTCATCAATGAATGAGCAATTTCAGCATCGAGACGATCAAAAATAGGTTCACCTAAGCCGGGTGGTACATTGGTTACGACGACACTGACTTTTGCACCAATTGATTCACCTTCTTTACGCAAGGCATCCATGTAGGCTTCAAGTTCAGCGACTTTGCCCGCATCTGGACAGAAAAAAGGATTGTTATGAACTTCATTCCAATCAAACTGTTCTGGCACAATGGGACCCAACTGGGATAAGTAACCACGAATTTCAATATTGTAGCGTTCACGCAGGTATTTCTTGGCAATACCGCCTGCGGCAACCCGCATCGCTGTTTCACGTGCGGAAGAACGCCCTCCACCACGGTAATCACGTACACCGTATTTCTGCTGGTATGTGTAATCGGCATGGCCAGGACGAAAACTCTCTGCAATCTTCGAATAATCTTTAGAACGCTGATCGGTATTTTGAATTTGTAGTGCGATTGGCGTACCCGTGGTTTTACCTTCAAAAACGCCGGAGAGGATTTTAACCTCATCAGATTCACGGCGTTGCGTGGTATGACGAGACGTCCCAGGCTTGCGTAAATCTAAATCTCCCTGTAAATCTGCTTCACAGAGTTCCATTCCTGGAGGACAACCGTCAACAATGCAGCCAATAGCAGGCCCATGGCTTTCACCAAAACCGGTGACGGTAAATAATTTTCCAATTGAATTTCCTGACATGGCCGATATTGTAGCCGTTTCTTGCCACTACGTCAGCGTTGATTAGATAACTTTTGAAAATTGTTGCGATGATTTTTGTAGGTAAGCATCAAACATCATGCAGATATTACGAATCAGCAAGCGCCCAACCGGTAAAACCTCAATTGAACCTGCATGAACCGCCAATAGTCCATCCTCTTGCATCCTTTGTAGCTGGCTCAGCTCTTTGCTGAAATAATCCCTGAAATCAATATCAAACCGATCGCTGATAGCATCAAAGTCGAGTCTAAAGTGACAAATCAGTTCCTGAATAACACGGCCACGAATTCGATCATCTTTGCTCAAGAGCATTCCTCGAAAAATAGGCAAATGCCCCGAATCTAGTGCAGCATAATAAGCATCAATATCGCGATAATTCTGGCTAAAACTATTTCGTGTTTTACCAATAGACGAAACGCCCAAAGCTAATAAATCACAATCACCATGGGTAGAATAACCTTGAAAATTACGCTGCAACTTACCTTCCCGTTGTGCTATTGCTAATTCATCATCAGGCCGAGCAAAGTGGTCCATACCAATATAAACGTATCCTGCTTCCTGTAATTGCTCACTACTTTGTTTGAGAATAGCTAACTTGGTGATCGCGCTGGGTAACTCTGCTTCATTGATACGGCGCTGTGGTTTAAACATCGTAGGCATGTGCGCATAATTAAACAGTGATAAGCGATCCGGTGACGCGTCAATAACTCGATCAAGGGTTCGCTTAAAACTATCAAGACTTTGATTTGGCAAACCATACATCAAGTCGATACTGATAGAACGAAAACCATTCACTCTTGCTGCATCGATTACGGCAAATGTTTCTTGTTCCGATTGTACCCGATTCACCGCCAACTGCACTGACTTATCAAGATCCTGCACACCAATACTTAAACGGTTAAAACCAATATCTCGTAATATTTCGATGGTTTGGCCATCCGCTTCGCGAGGGTCAATCTCAATTGAATATTCACCCACATCGTCTTCTGCAATCGGGAAGTTAGCGTGTAATTCATTCATTAAAACAGCTAAACCAGAGTTATCGATAAAGGTCGGTGTTCCTCCACCTAAGTGAATTTGTTTGACGGTTCTATCACCATCAAACATCTCCGCCTGCATAGCGATTTCTTTGTAAACATGAGTAAGGTAATCAATAGACTTACTACGATCTTTAGTAACAATTTTATTACAACCGCAGTAATAACAAACCGTGTTACAGAATGGGATATGAACATAAATAGAAAGCGGGCGAGCTAAAAAATCTCCATTGCTTTCGGTAATGGTTTCGCGGTATGCCTGTTCATCAAAATTTTCATCAAACTGTGGAGCGGTAGGATAGGATGTGTAACGAGGACCACTAACGTCATATCGTGCAAGTAAATCCGTATCAAAAACGAGTTTTTGTTCCATAGCCGACTCTATCCAGTGAATTGGCTAAATTATGCCGACTCCAGAAAGAGTCTGAAATGATCTGGATCAATCTTCGTCGATCTCGAACTGTTTACAATGGGTTTAGTTACTCACACGCAATAATGGCTTGATAGGTAGCAATAAATTATCTTTGTTACCAACTACCCTATAAACGGCAAGTGTTTTTCAGAAAAATGCTAACTTTGACGGCTATGCTGCAGAAAATAAATTCTGACATTCTTTTAATTGACTAGCGGTAAGCAAGAAAACACCGTCACCGCCACGCTCAAACTCTAACCACAAAAACGGCACATCGGGTAAACGCATCGCCAGAGCATGGGCACTATTGCCGACTTCGACAATCAACACACCCTCGTCCGTTAACCAGTCGCCCGCCTCAGCTAAAATACGCATACAAGCATCAAGCCCATCATCACCAGAGGCGAGACCTAGCTCAGGTTCATGGTGAAACTCATCCGGCAAACTTGCCATGTCTTCTGCATCCACATACGGCGGATTACTCACAATCAAGTCGTAGCGTTGCTCGGGCAATCCCGTAAACAAATCTGCTTTATGCGCTTGAACCCGGCCATCAAGTTGATGACGCTGAATATTAATATCTGCGACCGCAAGTGCATCGGTAGAAATATCTGACGCATCTACTTGTGCATAAGGCAGCGCCATTGCACAAGCAATTGCAATACAACCACTGCCGGTACATAAATCCAATACATGTTCTATTTGATCCGCATCAACCCACGGAGCAAAACCCTGTTCAATCAGTTCGGCAATGGGTGAGCGCGGTACGAGTACACGCTCATCAACATAAAAGGATAACCCTGCAAATACTGCTTCATGAGTTAAATACGGAACAGGCATACGTTTATTAATACGTTGTTCAAATAACGCCAGTA
>JALTKP010000230.1 GCA_027078075.1 Gammaproteobacteria bacterium
GTGATGATGAATAAAGAATGGCAACAACAATGTCATGAGCTATTACATCCTGACTCAGAAGAACCCGATAAAGATAATAGTTCTGAGAAATTTAATCTATGTACGCCATTATCACGTTGCCCTAAATGTGGTCACAAAATAAAAGCCATTGAAAATATTCCTGTCTTTAGTTATTTATTTCTTAAAGGAAAATGTTCTTCATGTGCTGAATCCATTTCACCACGTTACGCCTTAATCGAGTTATTAACCGGCATTCTCACCGCAGTCGTTGCTTGGCACTTTGGCTTTGGTTGGCAAGCTGGCGCTGCAATGTTATTGACTTGGGCGCTTATCGCTATGAGCTTTATTGATATTGATCATCAGCTATTACCCGATGACATTACTCTACCTTGGCTCTGGCTTGGCCTAATACTTAGCTTATTTCCTGTCTTTGTTGATACCCAGACCAGCATCATTGGTGCAGCGGCCGGTTACTTATCACTTTGGGGGATCTTCTGGCTTTTCAAACTTCTTACTGGTAAAGAAGGCATGGGCTATGGTGACTTTAAATTGCTTGCCTTACTCGGTGCATGGATGGGGTGGCAGCAGCTTCCTGTCATAGTTTTACTTTCATCCATCGTTGGCGCTGTTATCGGCATTGCCATGATCATGGCACTTGGACGAGATAAGAATATTCCTATTCCTTTTGGTCCTTATCTTGCCACAGCAGGCTGGATCGCTATGTTATGGGGTAATGAAATAACCGAAGCCTACTTTTCTTATATCGGTCTATAACTGCTAATTCACAACCACAGTTCTACTGCGCTACAATGACAACATGATGATTGTCGGATTAACAGGTGGCATTGGTAGTGGCAAATCGACCGTTGCAGCGCTCTTTGAAAAATTGGGCGTTAATATTATTGATACTGATATCATTGCAAAAAAGCTAGTTGAAGTCGATCTCCCCGCTTACCAAGCCATTGTTAAACATTTCGGTGATGAAATATTACTTCCTAATAAAGAAATCGATAGAGCAAAGCTTAAACAACGAATTATCATTAATGATGAAGACCGTTTGAGTTTAGAAAATATACTTCACCCACGTATCCAAGAAGAGGTCGATGAGCAGATAAAACACGTATCTGGTAGTTACTGCATTGTTGTCATTCCACTACTCGTTGAAAAGGGTAACTACCCAATACTTGACCGAATTCTCGTTATTGATTCACCCCTTGACCTCCAAATAGAGCGAGTAAGTAAGCGTGATGGACTCACAAATATAGATATCGAGAAGCTCATTGCTATTCAAGCGCCCCGCCAGCAACGCCTGGATGCCGCTGATGACATCATTACCAACGATAAAGGCTTGGCAGAATTAACCAACGCAATCCAACAAATGCACGCTAAATATCTAAAACTATGATATAAAACTGAATATTGATCGAATTTTACAAGGATAGTTGTCTCGCTAAAAAGATTCAGACCCAGGCTTCAATGTCGATTATAATGGTGTGAATAATTTAGCTAATGCAGCAATAAAATCTGTGGCCACTCATATCTACTACGAACAACCGTTAAATGAACGGATCAGAATGCTTCTTAGGCTTGAACATTTGTTCGCGCAAATGGATGTGTGGATGAATGGTGCCAGCACATGGCACAGCCGCGCCATACTCGACAGTCTATTTGAGATACAAAGTGTACTAGGGCGTTCCGATATTAGTAAGGATTTACTTAAAGAACTGGAACGACAAGCAGGTATCCTTTCTCAATTGGATAGTAATCCCAATGTTGATCACCAGATGCTGAATAATATTTTGGATCAATTAGACCTACTCACCGATCGCTTGCATGCCATTGATGGTCAACCAGGACAGAAAATCAGAGACAATGAATTTCTAAATACAATCCAGCAACGCAGCACTATTGCAGGTGGTAATTGTGATTTTGACTTGCCTGCCTTCCATCAATGGTTATTGCTACCAGCTGAAAAGAGAATTGATAACATATCAGGGTGGATAGCCGATTACCTGCCTATCCGAGATGCTATTCGCATGATCCTCAATTTAATACGAGATGGCGCAACCACAACAAAACAAGTTGCTGAATCTGGCTTTTATCAGCAATCACTTGATACCAGCATTCCCTACCAACTTATTCGTGTTTGTTTACCAAGCGATCATTTATACTTTGCTGAAATCAGTGCCGGCAAACACCGTTTTACCATTCGCTTTATGCAAATGATTGATAAGGCACAGCGCCCCGTGCAGGCTGAACAAGATATTGAATTTTTACTTAGTTGTTGCCAGTTATGACAAAAAGAATTAAATGCCCACAATGTGAAAAAATGTTTAATTTAGATACCTCTAATAGCAAACCATTTTGTAGTGAACGCTGTAAACTAATTGACCTTGGTGCATGGGCAGATGGTAGTTATAGTATTGTCGCTGAAGACACCCCAATGTCTGAACAAGTAACTGATTCTAGCGAGTTTTTAGATAATTAAAAAAATAAAGTTTATTATTACGGCCAAAGACTTCGAATCGCGGCAATACCCTGACCACCTGCTTTCAAAGCATCATCAATATCATCGATATTCATACCACCTAAACCATAAACAGGTAGGCTAATATCTGCTACCATCTTCGAAAAACGATCCCAACCTAACGGGATTGCTTCAGGGTGAGAAGACGTCGCTTTAACCGGAGACAACACCACAAAATCTGCACCAATTTTCTCCGCTTGTTTTAAATCATCATGCGTGTGGCAAGAAGCCACTAATAAAATATTTTTTTCTACAGGACGCTGTTCAAAATCAAATAAACGCTGACTAGTTAAATGTACACCATGAGCCGAAATAGCTAATGCATTTTCAATCGACATATTAGCGATACATTTTGCATTATAACTTTCACAAAGACTGATCACGCCTTTTGCAACACTAAGTAATTGTTCAGACGATAGTTTTTTAGCCCGATACTGGACTAAGCGCACACCAGACTCGAGCGCTTGTTTTAGTTTCGATAAATATTCATCTAGGTTTTCAGGATCAGGCTCAGGCGTTACCATGTAACAATTTGGCAACCGCGCCGCATTAATAATAGGATGATTCGCCGCAGGAAAATCATAATCATCAAATTCTTCAGGCAAAACCCATTCAACCGCCTGACCTTCTCGGCCATACGCCTCACCACTAAACTCAGTCACTCGCCAAACATCTAATAGAACAGACTTATCTGTATAGTCATGTCGTACCTGAATCAATGGCTGACAATCTTCAACCGTAATACCTAATTCTTCATTTAGCTCACGTGCGAGACCTTGCTCACACGTTTCATTCTCTTCTAACTTACCACCGGGGAATTCCCACAAACCACCCTGATGTTTATCAACTGGACGTTTCGCAATCAGCACTTCACCCCTAGCATTAGTGATGACAGCAGCAGCAACATGCACAACTGAATCGTTCATATTAACTTCTGTACTCTGCGTTAATCCGCACGTAGTCATATGACAAGTCACTGGTTTGAACGCTCGTGTTAGCATCACCTCTTGCCAAACAAATTCTAACCGTGATCATTTCCTGATTCATCACAGCCTGACCCGCTTCTTCAGTATAATCAGGATCACGTCCACCTTGCTTAACAATACAAACATCACCCAGATAGATATCAAT